>JAJXWE010000320.1 GCA_021781775.1 Pseudomonadota bacterium
TCGGTCATGGGCGAACTGAGCGGTCGGTGGTTTTCAGCCTCGCGTCGGTCCGATCAGGCGTGGGCCGCCGCTTGTGCCACAGGGGCCGGTGATGCCCGCACGGAGCACCGACGTCGCGTGTGGCGTACGGCGACGGATTCCTGATGTCCTCGTATTACCGCGCGCCGCTCGGGCTGACGCACCTTGCGCTCGCCCAGGCCGTCGAAGCGGCGGGCGCGTGCGACATCGACGGATACGAGGAGACGCTCGGCGCGGTGGCTGGGGCGGTGCTGGAGAGCGCGGCGAGGTTCGCCGGTGATGTGCTCTCACCGCTGAATCGCCTCGGCGACCGCTCACCGTCGCGTCTCGAGGCCAGCGGCGTGACGACACCGCCGGGGTTCGCGCGCGCCTATCGGATGCTCCGTGACGATGGTTGGGTGTCGCTTGCCGCGCCGGCGGGCTGCGGGGGCCAGGGTCTGCCCATGGTGCTCGCATCCGCCGTCACGGAGATGTGGGCCGGAGCGAACCTGTCGCTCGCAATGTGTCCGGAACTTGCCCTCGGGGCGCTCGAAGTGCTGCGTGCGCACGCCGGTCCTGAACTGATCGAGCGATACGCCGCGCCTATCGCGAGCGGCGAGTGGACGGCGGCGATGGATCTTACCGAGTCCGGGGCTGGGTCGGATTTATCGTCGATCCGAACCCGGGCTGAGCGGCAGGACGATGCGTGGCGGCTGTATGGCCGCAAGATGTTCATCTCCTGGGGCGAGCACGATCTGACCGAGAACATCGTTCACTTCGTGCTCGCCCGCACTGATGGTGCACCGGAGGGGCTGAAGGGTCTGTCGCTGTTTCTCGTCCCGAAGAATATCGCTGCCCGCGGACGGTTCGAGCCCAACGATATCCGGGCGCTGTCGGTCGAGCACAAGATGGGCATCCGCGCCAGCCCGACCTGCCTGATGGCGCTCGGCGAGCGCGACGGTGCGCGCGGCTGGCTGATCGGCGGGGTGAACGATGGTCTCGCGTGCATGTTCACCATGATGAATCATATGCGCCTGGGCGTCGGCCTGCATTCACTCGGGCTCGGCGAACGCGCGCTGCAGCTCGCGCGGCAATACGCACGGGAGCGCATCCAGGGCCACGACGCGGCGGGAGCACCCTGCGCGATCATCGCGCACGCCGACGTGCGCCGTATGCTGCTGACGATGAAGGCGCTGGTCCATGCCGCCCGCTGCCTCGCCTACAACGCCGCGGCAACCTTCGACGTCGCGAGCCAGTCGCCGGATGCCACCGTACGCGCGAAAGCGGCCAAACGGCTCGATCTGCTGACCCCGCTCGTCAAGGCATGGTGCTCGGACGTCGCGGTGGAAGTCGCCTCGCTCGGCGTGCAGGTGCACGGCGGGGCGGGCTATCTCGAGGAGTCCGAAGTCTCCCAGGTCTACCGCGACGCGCGCATCGGTCCGATCTTCGAGGGAACGAACTACATCCAGGCGCAGGATCTGCTGTCACGCAAAGTGCTGCGCGACGGCGGGGTGGCACTCGGCGAGCTGCTCAAGGAAATCGAGCAGGCCGCGCGGGCGCTTGCGGTGGCGAATATCAAGCCGCTCGCACCGCTGCGTGCGCAGCTTCTCGAGGGCGCGCAGCGACTGCGGGCGGCGGTGGCTTCGCTCGACACGCGTGCGGGCGAGTCGGATCTGATCGGCGCGGCTGCCTACCATTTCCTGCACGGACTTGGGGTTCTCGCCGGCGGCTGGCAATGGGCGCTGGCGGGGGCGAAAGCAGCAACGCAACCCCCGGGAGCGCAGGCCGGCGCCATTATGGCCACGGCGGCATTCTATGCAGCGCATGTCTTACCGCGCGTCCCCATGCATTGCTCGATCATCGAGGGCGGCACCGACGTCTTGGTCAGGGCCCTGCCCGAGGATATCTAGTGGTTCGGGCAGGTCATGGGGGCAGCTTGTTCCGGGGAAATGGTTATGATAAATAACTAATAATCTGCGGCAGGTCGTGGTCCGGGATCGATGACACCAGCAAACAGGGTTTCCTCCGACAGTGCGCGTGCGCGCCGGCTGATCGGCCGGCGTGGCGGTCCGGCAACCGTGCCGTGGAGAGATCATGAGTGCGCGCGATGCGCGTAATGCGCACGTGAGGGCGATGCGAACTCCCCCGGTGGTAGAGCGAGAGTCCTCTGCCGCCGTGGATCTCGGGCCGTTGAGCGGATTCATCGGCTATCGGCTGCGCCGCGCTCAGCTGCAGGTGTTGGCCGGCTTCGAGCAAGCGCTGCGGGAGATCGGCCTGTCTCCGGGCCAGCTTTCGGTCCTCGTGGTGATCAGTCGCAATCCGGGTTTGACGCAGTCGGACGTCTGCACGGCGCTCGGCATCCAGCGTGCCAACTTCACCCCGCTACTGCATGCGCTCGAGGCGACGGGACTCGCGACGCGTCAGGTGCTGCCGGCCGATCGTCGGTCAAACACGCTGCAGCTCACTGCGCTCGGTCGTGACGTGCTTGTCCGGGCGCTGGCGCTGCACGAGCGCCTCGAGAGACGGATCACGGACTGCCTCGGCGGCGGCGGTCGCGCCCAACTCGCCGAACTGCTGCGCAAGCTCGAAGCGCTTTGATCGGTTCCCTTCACAAGCGCCCGAGGAGTGACGCTGCAATGGGTCAGGACGTCGTTTCGCTCACCATCGAGGACGGCATTGCCGTCGTCACGATCAACAATCCGCCCGTCAACGTCATCAGCGCCGCGGTACGTGCCGGCTTGAGCGAAGTGCTGACGGTCCTCGGTGCGCGCGCCGATGTGCGTGCCGTGGTGCTCGCGGCCGAGGGAAGCACCTTCTGTTCGGGCGCCGATATCACGGAATTCTCGGGCCCCCCGAAGGAGGCCGAGTATCGCGACTTGTTCCGCCGCCTCGAACAGCTCCCGATCCCGCTGGTCGTCGCCCTGCACGGGACGGTGCTCGGCGGGGGCCTCGAGTTGTCCCTGGCCTGTCACTACCGCATCGCGGCGCCAGACGCGCGGCTGGGGCTGCCGGAACTCACGCTCGGCATCATTCCCGGAGCCGGTGGCACGCAGCGCATGCCGCGCCTGATCGGGCTGGAGCAGACCCTGGAGCTGCTGTTCAGCGGCCGTCCGGTCGCTGCGCAGCGTGCACTCGAGCTGGGGTTCATCGATCGCATCGCCGAAGGGTCGCTGCGTGCGGCGGCCGTGGCTTACGCCCGCTCGCTCGTGCAGGCCGGCAGCGGGCCGCGACGCACCTGCGATAGCGCCGTTGATCCGCAGAGCGCGACGCCGCAGATCATCGAACGTCTCACGGCGCAGGCGAAGCGACAATTTCCGCATCGGATGGCACCCCTGAGTGCCATCGAGGCGGTCGGCGCTGCGCTGCGCCTGCCCTTCGAGGCCGGGCTGCTGCGCGAAGAGCAGATCGCCAACCGGTCGAAGGAGACGGTCGAGGCGAAGGCACAGATCCACGTGTTCTTCGCCGAGCGTGAGACTCGCAAGATCCCGGGCCTCGCCGGCGGCGCGCCCC
>JAJXWE010000321.1 GCA_021781775.1 Pseudomonadota bacterium
GGACGAGTCGACCGATTTCGTGCGCTACGAGCCGTCGATCGGGGTGAACTACGAGTTCATCCGCGGCCTCAATCTCTTCGGCAACTTCTCGATTACCCGCCACAACCCCAACTCCGGCAATCTCGATCAATATCCGCTGAACCTGGCGTCGCTGAAGCCGGCGCGCGCCGAGGAGTACGACATCGGGGCGCGCTATGCCGCGCTGCGCCTCGGTCGGATGCGCGACGTGTATGCGTCGGTGGATTTCTTCCACATGCTGCTCGGCGACGAGACGATCACCTATTCTACTGCGCAGAATCCGAACGTCGTGTACTTCGGGTACGGCTCGGCGCTCTACAAGGGCGTGGACCTGTCGCTGCGGGCCGAGTTCAGTCGGCACTGGAGCGGCTTCGCCAATCTCGGCTATCTGCAGAGCCGCTGGAATCGCTTCCAGGCAGCGGTGACGCCCACTGGGCCGCAGCCGACCGGCTACGGGCTGCCAGTGCCGAATTCGCCGAAGGACACGCTCAATGCCGGGGCGAGCTACCGGTTCCGCCTGCGCGGCGTGCGGGTGGATGCGACGCTCTGGGATCAATACATCGGCGCGCGCTACCTGTTCAACAAGAACACCGGCTTGCCCTCGACGCTGACGAACCCGGCGTACAACCTGGTGAATTTCTCGATCACCGCGCGCACCAACTGGTTCAGCTCGCTGGTTCCTGGAGTGCGGAGCAGCAACCTGTCCCTGCAGGTGCTTAATCTCACGAACAAGGAGTACAACTCCACCGAGTACGTGAGCTCCGGGGGCTACTTCCAGACTCCCACGGGCGGTTACGTCATCGCCAACCCGGGGGCACCACGCCTGGTCTATGCCTCGCTGACGGTGCACTTCTGACGGCAGCAGCGGGGACGCGTTCGCCGGTCTCCGCGGACGGCTGACGGTCGCGGCGCGCAGGGACGCGCGCCACCCGACACCACCGCTGGTCGGCCCCGCATCGTCGCGCGGCAGCGACGCCCTCTGCCGCCGCCGCGCCCGGTCGCGCGTCACTTGCGCGGCCTGTGACCCCCGTCGCCGTTTGCCGTCGCGGCGTCGTATATCAAGGGTCGCAAGATGATGTATTTGAGCGACGATCCGATCCCCCGCGCTCGGGCCTGCCGAGGCGCCGGCTCGTGCGTCACGCAGGGGATGAGCCGGCGCTGCGCGCGCCCCGGGAAAGGCGGCAGCCAATGACGGTTGCCGCGTTCGGGGGTGGTGTGCTCGTGCTGGCGCTGGCCGCGCTTGCGCTCGCGCGGCGTGCGCAGCGCTCGTTGCCGGTCCTCGCCGGGATGGAGGATCTGTTCGACGCCTCTCCGGATGCGCTGCTGGTCGTCGACCGCCGCGGCGTCATCCTGATGGCCAACCGTCTGGCGGCCGAGTTGTTCGGTTGCTCGGATGCGACGCTGGTCGGTCAGCCCATCGAGCGACTCGTGCCCGAGGGGCTTCGCGCCCGGCACAAGGTCCCACGGCGGACCTGGCGGATCCGGCCGCAGCGGCCGCCTGCCGTGACCCGGGATGGGGCGGTACGCGGCCTGCGCGGCGATGGCAGTGAAGTTCCTCTGCAGGTGAGCGTCAGCCCGTTGGCGCGCGGGGCGGTACTCGCGGCGGTACGCGACGACATCGCCGCGCACGCGCAGCTTAAGCAGATCCTGTTCCTGAACCGCATGTACTCGACGCTGGCCGAGACCAACCAGCTCATGGCCCGCTGCCAGAGCGAGACGGAGCTGTTCGAGGGCGTCTGCCAGGTGGCGGTGCATTTCGGACAGCTCCCGCTCGCTTGGATTGGCCAGCTCGAGCCGAACTCCGGGCGCATCATCCCAAGGACGCGCTGCAGCGTCGCTGTGCAGTTCGAGGAGTACCTGCAGCAGCTGTTGGTGTACGCGGGGGAGGCTCTGCCCGAGGGGCGCGGTCCCGTGGGCGTCGCCTGGCGCGAGGGACAGCCGGTGTTCGTGCAGGACGTCCGTGCGGATCCGCGCATGGCCCCATGGCGCGCACCGGCCGAGCGGGTGCCGTGGGGTTCGTGCGCCGCGCTGCCTTTGCGCCGCGGTGCGAACGTGCATGCCGTGCTCGTGTTGTACGACACTCAGCCGGCAGCCTTCACCCGCGAGATCCGCGACCTGCTCGAGCGCATGGTGGTCGATATCGAGTATGCGTTCGAGCGGCTGCAGATGCGGGCCGAGAAGGCACAGGCTGCCGAGGAGCTGCGCATCGCGGCGCTCGCGTTCGAGGCGAGCGCCGCGATGCTGGTGACCGATGCCGAGGGGCGCGTGTTGCGCGTCAACGAGGCGCTGCGGCAGATGAGCGGCTACGAGCCGCACGAGCTGCTCGGCGCCCCGTTGCGGCTGCTGTGCCCCGACGGCCCGCAGCTGCCGGCCGGCCGGGAGACCTTCACACGCGTGTGCGAGCGCGATTGCTGGCAGGGGGAGGCGCGGGGCCGGCGCAAGGGCGGAGAGGAGTTCCCTCTCTGGCTGAGTCTGACCGGCGTCAGCGACGGCACCGGATGCTGGACGCACTACATCGCCAGTCTCGCGGACCTGTCCGAGCAGCGCGACACCGAGCAGCGGATCTCGCGGCTGGTGAACTTCGATGCGCTGACAGGATTGCCGAACCGCCGTTTCATGCTTGATCGGCTGCGCGCCGCAGTGCAATGGGCCGAGCACGCCGGTGGATACGGCGCGGCGCTGCTGCTTGGGCTCGACAAGTTCAAGGCTGTCAACGACATCGTCGGGCATCAGGCTGGTGACATCCTGCTGCAGCAGACCGCCGAACGGCTGCGCGGCGCTGTGCCCGATCACGACCTGGTCGGACGGGTCGGGGGCGATGAGTTCCTGATCGTGCTGGAGGATCTGGGCGCCGATGCCGCGGCCGCCGACGCTGCGGCGCACGCGGCGGCGGAGGGCTTGCTGGCCACGCTCGCGCAGCCGCAC
Source organism: Pseudomonadota bacterium (assembly GCA_021781775.1). Classification (GTDB taxonomy): domain Bacteria; phylum Pseudomonadota; class Gammaproteobacteria; order Steroidobacterales; family Steroidobacteraceae; genus 13-2-20CM-66-19. The sequence continues at coordinate 2,944 of JAJXWE010000321.1, forward strand.
CTGATCGGTGCACAGATGGTTTCCTGCTCGGCGAGCATCGGCATTGCGCCGTGGGGCGGGCGGGCCGGTGCCGGATTCAGCGAGCTGCTCAAGCACGCCGACGTGGCGCTGCACGCAGCCAAGGACGCCGGGCGCAACCAGGTGCGCCTGTTCGCCCCGGCGATGCAGCTGGCGCTCGAGCGTCGTGCCCACCTGGAATCTCGGTTGCGCCATGAGTTCAGCACCGATCAGCTGCGGCTGCACTTTCAGCGCCGTGTGGATGCGCGCGGCCGAACGCTCGGCGCCGAGGCGTTGCTGCGCTGGCACGATCCGCAGCGGGGCGTCCTGCCGCCGCTCGAGCTGGTGACGGTGGCCGAGGAGATCGGGCTGATTCACGACATCGGTCGTTGGGCGCTCGAGCGCGCGTGCCGGCAGTTGCAGGATTGGGCCCGCTCGGGCGGTCTGGCGCGGGAGCTGCGCCTCGCCGTGAACGTCAGCCCAAAGCAGCTCGCCGCGGACGGATTCGTCGCCGAAGTCAGCGGCATCGTCGCGCAGTCGGGCATCGATCCGTCCCTCCTCGAAC
>JAJXWE010000322.1 GCA_021781775.1 Pseudomonadota bacterium
GACCCGGCTCCAGGCGGTAGGATCGATCGCATCCAGTCCCGGAAATCACTCAGGAGCAGAAGCGCGTGGCCGTCCCCGCGGGGCAATTGAGCAGCGAGCACCTTAGCCTGCCCATCGAGGGCATGACCTGTGCGAGCTGCGTGGCGCGGGTCGAGCGCGTCCTGAACGGCCTGCCGTCCGTGCACGCCACGGTCAACCTGGCGACCGAGCGGGCGGACGTGCACTTCGATGCCGCCCGGGTGAGCGCCGCCGAACTCGCCGCAGCGGTGCGCGCGGCCGGCTACGAGGTGCCCGAGCGGACGCAAGAACTCGCCATCGGCGGGATGACCTGCGCGACCTGCGTCCTGCGCGTGGAGAAGGCGCTGCGCTCGGTACCGGGCGTGCTCGAGGCGACGGTCAACCTGGCGACCGAGCGGGCGGTGGTGCGCGCCATGGGTGTGACCGCGCCGGCGGCGCTGATCGGGGCGGTGCAGCGCGCTGGCTACGAGGGCGAGCTCACCGGCGGTGCGGCCCGCGAGGCGCATCTGGAGGCGCAGCAGGCCGCGCGGCTGCGCCGCGAGACGCTGCGGCTCGCCACCGCAGCCGCGCTCAGCACTCCATTGCTGCTGCCCATGCTGGGCGTCGCGCTCGAGCCCTGGGTGCAGCTGCTGCTCGCCACGCCCGTGCAGTTCCTGATCGGGGCGCGGTTCTACCGCGGTGCCTGGAAGGCCCTGCGCTCGGGGGTCGGCAACATGGACGTGCTGGTGGCGCTCGGCACCTCGGCGGCGTACTTCTACAGCCTCTGGCTGCTGCTCACGCAGGTGCACCCGCCGCTGTATTTCGATTCCGCGGCGGTGGTGATCGCGCTGGTGAGCGTCGGCAAATGGCTCGAGACGCGCGCCAAACGGGCGACCACGCTGGCGATCCGCCAGTTGATGTCGCTGCGCCCCGAGCGGGCCCGGGTGTTGCGCGAGGGCGCGGAGATCGAGATTCCCATCGAGGCGGTCGCCGTTGGCGATGTGCTGGTCGTGCGCCCCGGGGAACGGGTGCCGGTCGATGGCGTCGTGCGCAGCGGCACGAGCGAACTCGACGAGAGTCTGCTCACCGGGGAGAGTCTGCCGGTCAGCCGCTCGCTGGGCGAGCCGGTGACCGGAGGGGCCATCAACGGCAGCGGCCTGCTGCACGTTGAGACCCGCGCGACGGCCGAGCACTCCGTGTTGGCGCGCATCATCGCGCTCGTGGAGGGCGCCCAGGCCGGCAAGCCGCCGGTGCAGCGGCTGGTCGACCGGGTGGCCGCGGTGTTCGTGCCCGCGGTGCTTGCCGTGGCCCTCCTGGCCTGGCTTGGCTGGTGGCTGTTCGCCGGACAGTCCGGCGCCGGCATCATCGCCGCCGTATCGGTGCTGGTCATCGCCTGTCCGTGCGCACTCGGGCTCGCCACGCCCACCGCGATCATGGTGGGCACCGGGGCGGCGGCGCGCGCCGGGATTCTCATCCGCGACGCCGAGGCGCTCGAGCTGGCGCACCGGCTCGACACAGTGGTAATGGACAAGACCGGCACGCTCACCGAAGGTCGGCCGGCCGTGATCGCGATGGTGGCGCAGGGGCTGTCGGAGCGGGAGCTGCTGAGACTGACGGCCGCGGCGCAGAGCGGCAGCGAGCATCCGCTGGCGCGGGCAGTGCTGGCCCGCGCCAGCGCCGAGGACATCGCGCTGCCGGAGCTGGGGGCGTTCCAGGCCCGGCCTGGCCTGGGACTCACCGCGCAGCTCGACGAGCGGCGCTTGGCGGTCGGCAACCGCGCCTTGATGCGCGAACTCGGCGTGCCGATCGGCCCCGGTGAGGCCGCCGCGGCACGCCTCGAGGGCGAGGGGCGCACGCTGATGTGGGTGGCGGAGCTGACCGGCGCGCCGCGCTGGTTGGGGCTGCTGGCCTGCGCCGACCCCCTCAAGCCGAGCGCCGCGCCGGCGGTGCGGCGCCTGCGGTCCATGGGCATCGAGACCGTGCTGCTCACCGGCGATCATGCCGGCGCCGCCCGGCCGGTCGCTGCGGCCCTCGGCATCGAGCGCGTCCTGAGCGAAGTGCGCCCCGCCGAGAAGGCCGATCAGGTGCGCGCCCTGCAGGCCGCCGGCCGGTGCGTCGCAATGGTCGGGGACGGGATCAACGACGCGCCGGCGCTGGCGGTGGCGGATGTGGGCATGGCCATGAGCACCGGGGCGGACGCGGCCCTCGAGAGCGCCCCGATCACGCTGATGCGCGGCGATCCACGCCTGGTGGCCGATGCCATCTCGATCAGCCGCGCGACCTACCGCAAGATTCGCCAGGGACTTTTCTGGGCGTTCTTCTACAACGCCGTCGGTCTGCCGGCCGCAGCGCTCGGGTTGCTCAATCCCATGATCGCCGGTGCGGCGATGGCATTGTCATCGGTGAGCGTCGTCTCCAACGCGCTGTTGCTGCGGCGCTGGCGGGCGCTGGCCGGGCGCGATCAGGCGAACCGCTCAGCGGGCTGAGGCCGTCGGCTGAGCGTAGGCGTCCAGCCAGCGCTGCGAGGGTAGGCCGACCTGGGTTTTCCACTGGCCGGCCGTGGTGCGGTACAGCAGGGTCGGCGTGCCGTTGCCGCCGATGTCGCTCATCGCGTCGAGATGGCTCTTCAGCACCGTCAGGGTGGCCGGGGAGATGTGCGCGGCGGGGGCGATGCCGCCGAGTTCGCGCGCGACATCGAAGCGATCCTCATCGATGCGCAGCGCCCCGGCCGGGTTGGCGGCCTCGAGGATGGCCGCCGCGCGGGCCTGACTGGTTTGCTCGAGGAACCCCACCAGCACCCAACGCACCTGCAGCCGGCCGGCGCCGATCAGCGGCTCGGCCATGTGATAGAAGCGGTAGCAGAAGCTGCAGTTCGGATCGATGATTGCATAGATGAGCGGCGCTCGAGCCGGGCCTTCGCCGATCAGGTGCCCGCCGCGCTCGAGTCGCGCGATTACGGCCGAGGCATTGACCGGCGCATAGCGCTCGCGGTACTCGTCGTTCAGGTTGACGCTGTGCGGGGAGATGAGCTCGCCGGTGAACAGGTAGCCGTGCGTCCCGTACACCACCTGGGTCGTGCTCTGGAAGCGCACGAGGTAGCCGGTCAGCCCGGCAACGTCCGTCGGAAAGCTGCTGAGCAGCTTGATCCGCCCCGTGCGGATCAGCGCCGCGAGCGCCGGCGGCGGGGGCGGCAGGGGCGAGGCATGTTCGGCCGCGCGGCAGGCGGCGAGCGAGCCGATCAGCAGGGCGGCCAGGACGGTCCCGGCGAGGCGGCGCGCGCGTGGCGCGCTGAGGATGTCGGTGCGCACGGAATCTCCGGTGGTGTGTGGCGCGGCTCGACAGTGCATTGCGGCGCCAGCGCGCTCGAGTTTACGTGAACGCTGCTCGCACCGCAGGGTGGTCTTGACCCTGGAGTGCGCTCCAGGGCTTACCCTCCGCGACAGGTCAACGGGAGCGGCACATGCAATCGGTGGTGTTGAAGATTCAGGGGATGCACTGCGGCGGA
>JAJXWE010000323.1 GCA_021781775.1 Pseudomonadota bacterium
TCTGCTGCAGGCCGATCGAGGTGCGCCTTGAGGTCGAGGAGGGGGCTCTCTCGAGACTCGACCTGCGCCGCGGCGACGAATGACGACCTGGCCCCGCTGGCTGACCAGCGCCTGGAGGCTGAGTGCCTTGGGAGCGCAGGCCAGGGCCCGTAGGGACGGGGTGCGCGGAGGACGTCCAGACCCCGATGGCGAATGCACGCGTTCGGACACTTCGGACGGGCGCCTGGACTGTCCGCCATGGCCGGAACGTTGTCCTGAACCGCCGCCCCGCGATCCGCTTCCTTCAGAAAGTCGATGATCTGCCTTTTCTGAAAACCGTTTCTTCACGTCCAATCTCCTCCCCGGGGGATTAGTCTCCAAAGCCTTCGGCTTCTCAAAATCGGGGGGCCTTCGTTCACTGCAGACGGTGCGGAATGGCTGGCGGACGGTTCGGACGGTGCCGGCATGCGCGCCGATTAGGTAGGCGCGAGGTGATTCGGATCTGGTGCCGTGGTTTATGGCGCTTGATGCCATAGCTGCCTATATGGCATGATACGCCATATGAAGGCTGTGCTCGCGTACCACGACAAGCAAGTGCTGCCCGATGGGACCCTCGTGGAGATGAAGATCTGGGAGGTCCCGAAGCCCGTGGCCGGCAGCGGTCATAGACTCAAGTACAGCCTGTTCTACGGACGGAAGGGCGAGCGAATCGTCAGCTACGACAATGAGCGCGGTAAGGGCGATCATCGGCATATCCGAGGCAAGGAAGAGCGATACGCGTTCATGAGTGTGGAACAGCTGATCGGCGATTTTCTGGCGGATGTGCGTCGGGTGCGAGGTAAGTCATGAGCAAGAAAGTCAAAGTGCATGTCGGTACGCTGGATGACATGGGCAAGCGCTTTGCGAGCGCTTGGCATCGGCTCGAGGGCGGTGAGCGCGTGCGGGAGCAGCACGTGACGTTCCCGAATCTATCGTCGATGATGAGTGCCCTCAGTGGCAAGCGCCTGGAACTGCTGCGGGAGGTGCATCGTGAGCCCGCACCGTCGATCAAGGCGCTCGCGAATCGACTGGGGCGCGACTACAAGCGCGTGCACGAGGACGTTGAGACTTTGGCGGCTTCCGGCCTCGTGCAGCGTAAGGACGGTCAGGTCTCGGCTCCCTACGATGCGATCTCGGCCGAGATGCGGTTATAGAGGGCCTGCAGCACAGGCGGCAGCGGCCCATTTCGCGTGTTGAGGCAGGCGGGCGCTGACACACCGGCCTGTCGAGAACCGTCAGCTGATGTCGGTCACTGGGTCGAGACCACGACCGCCAAATCCTGGGATTGATCCGTCCACGAATGAACCACCCCTGAAATCCCGGCGGCGGCATTTTTGGAGCGCATGGAGCAGCAGGAACTCTATCGAAAGACGAATTTTCGGACAGTCCATCGCCGTCTATTCGCAGCAACGTGCTGGGGTGGGGTACCGAATGGGGTATCACGGAGGTTAGTTTGAAGAATAGCCAACTCAAATAACAAGTTATGGATCTATTTGATCCCCCGCCGCTCCACCATATTCCCCGCTGATTTTGTTGGGCTTTTCGCCCTTGGATCCTCTTTCTGCGGCGTGATCCACGTGCCACATCTGTGCGACGCGGTCGGCCGCCGCGGCCGCGCGTGACGTCGCAAGGACCGCGTACCGGAGCACCCTGGAGGCGCTCCACCACCCCCAAGCACCATGAGTTCCGGCAGCGTTCGGGACTATCTGCGCTCGCGCGTCCAGATCAGGCGGCTGTGTCGCCAGGAATTTCCGACCCGCCAGGGCTGCGTGGTCAAGATCAGCCGGCTGCGCGCCAGCCTGACCTTCTGGGTGTAGGTGAGACCGACTTCCGTCGGGTCTAGCGAGCTCTCGACGATGTGGCGCACCTCGGAATCGGCCTCATCGACTTCGAAGCGACCGAAATACGCGTAGTAGGAATTCAGATACCGCAGCTGCTCGGCCGCGGCCATGGCATCGAGCGCCGGCGGGCCATGGGCGGGCGGCCGCGCGCTGGCGATCTGCACGGACATCGTATCTGCGCCGGTGTAGATGATGAGGCCGGCGTAGGGGCCGGGTCGGTCGTACCAGGGGCCGGTGGTTCCGTTCGCGAATACCGTTACCGCGTCGAGCAACCGCCAGGCGCCGAGCAGCCGCTCGCGCAGGCCTGCCGGCTCGCCGGCGCGCAGTGACCGCGATCCAGAGAGCACGGCGGTTGTTGCGAGGAATCCGCGGCGACTCAGGTTCATGGTCAGATACCTCGTCAGCGGGATCACCCCGTCGGCATCAGTGTACGCTGCGCGCAGCGGCGAGGTCTTCGAGCGTCAAGCGCCGATTCGGATATTGCGCGAGCGTTCGCTCGAACGCGGCAATCGCCGCAGCCCGCTGGCCATCGGCGAGCAGCAGCTCGCCGAGCAGCTCATCCAGTGGTTTGACCGACCACGGCGGACCGTATTGATACGGCATCCGGTCCGCTGTCGCAGCGACCTCGGCGACGCGCGCGATGCCCGCGGACCGCGCGCCCTCTTCATACTTGATGAAACCCGCCAGCGCCTCGGCCATGAGCTTCGCGTCGGTCAACTGCTGTGGCGTGACCGTATTCAGCCAGCCGGTCGTGACCCCGTGGGGAGCCAGCCGGCCGGCGGCGATGCGTCTATCGAGCCGCTGCAGCGCGATGCGCGCTGCAGCGACGTCCCGTCCGGACGTGATGCCGATTGCGAAGTCCTGGTCGGCGAAATACAACATCGATGGAATGCCGTGACTGCTCACCACGGTGTGGGCGTGTACTCCAGGGGCGCCGCGCGTTTCGACGAGCCAAATGCCCCGCATGTAGGCGAGCCGCATCCGCGCGTCTTCGGTCGCGCCCGATGCCATGTTGGACAGGGTAACCGGCGCGTTGACACGGTTCGCGGCACTTCGCCCGCGCGGGGCGGCCTCGCGGGCGATCAGCCGGATCCACTTCGCGGCCTCCGGGCGCTGGTTTTCCTGCAAGTACGCGTAGATCAAAAACATCATCTGGTGATAGCCGGTCATGTGATCGGCGCGCGCGATCTTGATCGAGGCCAGGTTGGCCTGGATGACCCGGCTCCACATGCCGAGCGCCATGTAGATGTGCGAAGGCATGTGCAGCGCGTGCTCGGAGGCGGGCGCCACCTCGGCCAGCCGTCGGGCCGCCTGCAGCGCGAGAATCGCGTGCACGGGGTCATCACTGGCGTGTATGAGATAGTGCAACGCACCGGGCTGGCACGGGTCGACCTGCAGCACTTTTTCCGCCTCGGCGGCGGCATGCATGTAATTGGGAATGTTGCGCGCGCCGTTGCTCAAACCGAGGAGCGACAGCGCGTAGAACGTGCGGGCGTTGAGGTCATGCGGAAATTTCTGCACTAACGCGTGCATCGCGGCGCTGTAGCGGGCGTCCCGCTGCGTCTTGTCGCCGGGACCGTAGAGCTGCTCGAGCGCCGCGAGGTACATCCGCTCCCGGGTCGTGCCAGCCTT
>JAJXWE010000324.1 GCA_021781775.1 Pseudomonadota bacterium
GCCGGTGCGGTCGGCGATGGTGGCGAAGCTCACCTTGCCCATCACCCGCTTCAGCAGCATCCGCCCGCCCACGGTCACGCGCGTCGGGTTGGCCTCGAGCCACGCATCGGGGCGCTCCCCGAAGGCGTCCTGCAGCTGCCCGGCGAGCGCATCGCGGCGGAAGTCGTTCGGATAGGCGACGCCGCGCTCACGCAGGGCGCCGAGCTTGGCGCGCCGTTCGGCGATCAGCTTGTTCTCGTCGGTCGTGTCTGTCATGGCCTGCCTACAACCCCGCCTTGAGCGAGGCCTCCAGGAATTGATCGAGATCCCCATCGAGCACCGCGGTGGTGTTGCCCACCTCCACGAGCGTGCGCAGATCCTTGATGCGCGACTGGTCGAGCACGTAGGAGCGGATCTGGTTGCCCCAGCTGACGTCGGACTTGCTCTCCTCGAGCACGCGGGCGGCGGCGTTGCGCTTGTTGACTTCCAGCTCGTACAGCTTCGCCTTCAGCATCTTCATCGCCGTGGCGCGGTTCTTGTGCTGGCTGCGCTCGTTCTGGCAGGCCGCCACGATGCCGGTGGGCAGGTGCGTGATGCGCACGGCCGATTCGGTCTTGTTGACGTGCTGACCGCCGGCGCCCGAGGAGCGGTACACGTCGGTCTTCAGGTCCGCCGGGTTGATGTCGATCTGGATGTCCTCGTCCACCTCCGGGGAGACGAACACCGAGGCGAACGAGGTGTGGCGGCGGTTGCCGGAGTCGAACGGGGACTTGCGCACCAGGCGGTGCACGCCGGTCTCGGTGCGCAGCCAGCCGTACGCGTACTCCCCGCGCAGCTCGACGGTGGCGCTCTTGATGCCGGCCACCTCGCCGGGACTGGAATCGATCACCTCGCAGGTGAAGCCGCGCGCGGCGCCCCAGCGCAGATACATCCGCAGCAGCATCTGTGCCCAGTCCTGCGCCTCGGTGCCGCCGGCGCCGGCCTGGATGTCGAGAAAGGCGTTGTGCGAGTCCATCTCGCCGCGGAACATCCGCTTCAGCTCGAGCCGGCGCACCGCCGCCTCGAGCGTGCCGGCCTCCCGCTCGATGTCCTGCGCGGTGGCCGCATCGTTCTCCCCTTCGGCGAGCGTCAGCAGCTCCCCGGCATCGCGCAGCCCGGTGTCGACCCGGTCGATCGCCTCCAGGTCCGCGCTCAGGTTCGCCCGTTCCTTGCCGAGCTGCTGCGCCCGCTCCGGCTGGGACCACACCCTGGGGTCCTCCAGCTCGCGCGCAACCTCCTCCAGGCGCTCTTTCTTGCGATCGTACTCAAAGAAACCCCCGTAGAGCGCCCATGCGCTCCTCGAGATCTTTGAGCTGACGCTTGAGCGGATTGAGTTCCATCGTGAGGTGCCCGGTTGAGAGACGCGATTGAGCCCGCCATGCTAACGGGCCAGTGCCGGAATTGCCACACGCGCGCAGCGCGCGGCGCTTACGACGGCAGCAGGTGATCGACCAGCAGCTGCAGCCGCCGCTCGCCCTGGTATTCGTTGACGTCCAGCCGATAGACCAGGCGCTGCTCGCCCTGCGGCAAGCCCGCGCGCGCCTGCGGGTCGAGCAGATTGAATGCGATCGCATCGAAGGCGCGGTTGCGCGGACCCTGGACCCACATCTTCACGTGGCGCTCGCCGACCACGCGGGCATTGCGCACCGTGAACACGCCATCGAAGCTCGGCTCCGGGAACGCCTGCCCCCACGGACCGCCGGCGCGCAGCGCCTCGGCCGTTTCGAGCGCGATCTCCTCCACGGCGAGCTCCCCGTCGGTCTCGATCGCATCGGCGAGCGAGCCGCCCTGCGGCCAGCCGGCCACCTCGGCGTCGAACAGCGCCGCGAACTCATCGAGCCGCGCGCGCGGCAGCGTCAGGCCGGCGGCCATCGCATGCCCGCCGAAGCGCACGATCAGGCCCGGATGGCGCGCATCGAGCTGCGCCAGCACGTCGCGGATGTGCACGCCGCTCACCGAGCGCGCCGAGCCGCGCAACTCCTCATCGCCGCCAACCGCGAAGGCGATGACCGGCCGGCGCACCCGCTCCTTCACCCGGCTCGCCACCAACCCAACCACCCCCTGGTGCCAGCTCGCATCGAACAGGCACACCGCGCTGCGCTGCACGGCGCCCTGCGGCTCGTGCAGCACCCGCACCGCGGCGAGCGCCTCGGTCTGCATGCGCGCCTCGATGTCGCGCCGCTCGCGATTGAGCGCATCGAGGCGCTGGGCAAGCGCGGCGGCCGGCTCGGGGTCCTCGAGCAGGCATTGAATGCCGATCGACATGTCATCAAGCCGCCCGGCGGCGTTCAACCGCGGCGCCACCGCGAAGGCGAGGTCGGTGGCCGTCAGGCGCGCCAGCGAGCGGCCGGCCGTCTCGAGCAGCGCCCGGATTCCCGGGACGCAGCGCCCGGCGCGGATGCGTTTCAAGCCCTGCTCGACCAACACGCGGTTGTTGCGGTCGAGCGGCACGAGGTCGGCCACCGTGCCGAGCGCGACCAGGTCGAGCCACTGCGCCGGGCTCGGCGCCTCGGCGCCGATCAGCCCGGCCGCCTCGAGCCGCCGCCGCAGTGCGGCCAGCACGTAGAAGGCCACCCCCACCCCGGCGAGGGCGCGGCTGGCGAAGCGGCTGCCCGGCAGGTTGGGATTGACGATGACACGCGCGGCCGGCAGCTCCGGGCCGGGCAGATGGTGATCGGTGACGAGCACCTCGATACCGAGCGCACGCGCCTGCTCGACGCCGGCGAGGCTGGCGATGCCGTTGTCCACCGTGACGATCAGGCTCGGGGCGCGCTCGGCCGCGACGCGCACGATCTGCGGGGTCAGGCCGTAGCCGAACGCGAACCGGTTCGGCACGAGAAAATCCGCCTCGAATCCCCAGGCGCGCAGCGCGCGCAGCATCAGCGCGCTGCTGGTGGCGCCGTCGGCATCGAAGTCCCCGATCACGAGGATGCGCCCCGCGGCGCGCTCGGCGAGCAGCAGCTCGGCGGCCGCATCGACCGACTCGAGCGTGCCGACCGGCGCCAGGTGCTCGAGCGCGGTGTCCAGCTCCTCTGCGCTGCGCACCCCGCGCGCGCGGTAGACGCGGCTCAGCACCGGATGCAGCGCTGCGCCGAGGGACTCCCCCCCGGGCCGCAGCTCGCGGCGCACGACCCGCAGCTTCACGCGAGCGCCTCCAGTCCGGCCCGCCCGCGCCGCCAGAACCGCCAGCGGTCGCGCGGGCGCAGGGCCCAGGTCTGTCCGTTTGCGAGCAGCCACAGCCGCTCCAGCCGGCCGGCCGCAAGAGCGGCCACGGCCGGCGCGATCCAGCACCGGTCGAGCTCGGCGAGTGCCTCGTGCAGGTCCGCGCCGGGCGCGCGCCGCAGCGCCTCGCCCGCCTCGAGCACGTGCAGTGCGCGGCCGGGCACGGCCGCCGACCCATACGGCCACCCGGGCGCACTCGCGCCGTGGACCGCCGCGCCGAGGCGCGCCAGTCCCGCGAGGTAGGCC
>JAJXWE010000325.1 GCA_021781775.1 Pseudomonadota bacterium
CGCATACCAGAGCAAGAAGTACAGTGAGTCGTTGTCCGACGCATTGCGCCCCAGACCATCGTAATTGGTGCTGGCACCGTTGAACTTGTTGTAGTGCGTGTACTGCAGCGAGAGCCTCACGTTCAGCCAGGGAAGATACTGAATCTCACCGACGTAACCGTCAGTGTCCGGCGAGCCGTTGGCGCTCGTAACGACACCGCACGCGATCGTCGTTCCGCTCGAATTCATGCACGGCGGAGTTCCTGATGCCGGATAGAGCGCCGAGTCGGTCGTCCCGGTGGTCGAGAACCAACCGAAGGTCGCGCCGTAGCGCCGCCGGTAGTAATAGTTCCCCCAGATCCGGGATGTATTCAGACTGTCCGAGCGATTCGCCGCACCACCGGCCAGGTAGCTGGCAACCAGGTTCATGTTCTCGTGGATATGCGTACCGGCGATGCTGACGATGTTCCGCTCGCCCACATACTGATACTGGAAGTCCTCGGCCACGTCGGCGAAGCGGTTATCCGGACCCTGCAGCGCCTGACCGGCGCCCGGGTGCAACTTGAAATCCGCTCCATAGGTGCCGACTTCGAGCGAATTCGCACCCCAATCGTACTCATAGGCCAGGCGCCAGTATGGGGAGAATCCCTCGATGACGTTACTGAAGGTTCCATCCAGAGGCCCGGCCTGACCGGTGAGCGCATTGGTCTGCCCCTGTGGCGCGGAGCGATAGCCGCCGAACTCCACGTACAAGGACTCGTCGAAATACAGGTAGGCGGTGAGTCCCGCGACGCTCTGCGCCATTGCGCCGTCGATCTGCGTCCCGGCAAGCGGCGAGACGACCGCATTGCTGGCGTCATACGGGAAGCCCCACGCCGGCGTGCTGTTCCACAAGTCCTGGACGGTCGGATTGTTATTCAGCGACACGCCGTAGGTCAGCGTGTTCTTCCCCGGCAGAACGATGAGCTTGGCAAAGCGCAGATCGGTGTTGTCGATGCCGATCGTGCCGGAATCGTTCCCGTACGTGATCTGCGAGAACACACCGAAGTGCGGCGCGATGCGGCCGGCGTAGAACAGACTGAGCTGCTGCGGGAACCCCGCGGTGCCATTCTGGGTAAGCCCGGGCGCAGCGGCGTTGGTGGCATCAGGCAGACGCTTGTTGAGCGTCGTGTACGACACCTGCGTCATGATCGAGAACGTCGGCAGCTGCGAGAGCGACAGCAGCTGCTGTCGGTCGCCGCTCACGGCCCGCACCTGCTTGAGGTTGTCGAGCACGTAGCCATTAGCCTTGAACACACGACCGAAGTGGGTGAGTTCAGGGAAAACCGTATGGCATGCGGCACAGGCCATGCCCGTCTGGCGCGCAAAACTGGGCACCGCTTGCGCCGCTGGCGCCAGCAGCACGCCGGTCGCGACCAGCGTCGCGAGCTGAAATCTCGTCATAAGTCGCATCTGCGTCCTCCCGTCCGCCTTCTTCTTACAGCGGAACGGCGCGCAGGATACGGGGCCCGCCATCGCGGCCGAAAGCCGGAAACGCCGCTGCGAGGTAGTGGGAAACCCCTATAGACGGACCATCCACTTGGCAAAAATCAGATTCCCCTCAGAACCATCACCGCCCAGGCTGATGCGGCCTCCACACACGCGCCTCGGGCGGAGCCGCTGGACGATACTCAGTGGGTGGCGCCGGCGCAACGGCAGGCGGGGACAGCACCCGGTACATCGGTGGCGGGGAGCGCGGCGGCGCGTACTCGCGCGGGGTCGGACTCATCAGCGAGGGATCAGGACGCACCGGAGCGGAGACCTCCTGGGCACGGTACATCGGCGGCGCCGAGCTCCACATCGAGACCTCGAGCGGCGGCCGTCCGGCGGGTACGGGGCGCGCTGCTCTCGGCGGGGCGCGTTCACGCGGCGGGGACTGCGGTCGCGGCGCCGGCCGTTCGGCGGGGAATTGCGGTGCCCTGGACGGCGACACCTCGCGAGCGGCCGGCGGGCGCGGCGCGCGCACGGGCACTCCGGGCCGTCCAGCCGGTTGCGGCGACCGCGCCCATGCCGGACGGTCGCTGCGGTATTGCGACTGCGGCCGCGGATACGCCCCTGGGACGGCCGGCTCCCTCATCGGCTGCGGCCGGCTCGTGAACTCACCGCGCGGCCGCCTTTGCGAGGACGGTGGCGCTGCGGGGCGGGTCTGCGGGGCCAGGCGCACCGGGGAGGCGGGTGTATTCGGTCGCAAGCGCGCCCACTGCAGCGGCGCCGGCATCCGTCCGCCATTGGCCTGGATCGCCGCCTGCTGCCGTGCGAAAGAGACCGCGGCCCGGGCCGGAAGCAGCCGCGCAACCACCGGGCGGTTCGTCAGCTGACGCGGCGGCACCTGAAGGTTGTGCACGCGCGCGCCAAAGACGCTCGCGCGCGACGGGGTGATCGCCGGTGCCTCCGGGCTCAGCCGAACGTTGAGCAATCCCCGCCGATTGAGCACGACACGGTGCGCATCGGTCGCCCGGGACGCGCTGAACGCCGCTCGTGGTACCGCGGTGATGGCGCCCGGCACGTCGCGATTGGCGTAGCGCAACCCCGCCGGCCCGCGCCGATACGCAGCCGCGAAGGACGCTGGAGTCAGATCGCGTGCATTCGCCAGATTGACGCTGCGAACGTACGCGGCATTGGCCGCATAACCGGGCACGTACACGTCCCGCGGCCCGAGCGGCAGCCACCCGACCTGCGGTCCGGAGCGAGGACCGCCGTCGCGCGGACCATGGGCCCAAGCCACGAGCGCGGGCGCATAGACCGGCCGCACGTTCCGCGGCCCGGGGATCCAGCACCAGGCGTTATGCCAGTACCCCCAACGCCCGTAGTGAAACGGAGCGAAGCCCCAGGGCTCGTTGTCCACCCAGGTCCAGCCCCAGGGGAAGATCCACACCCAGTGACCGAACCGATACGGCGCCCAGCCAACCACCACGTTCGGGAACCACGCATAGCCCCATTGCGCCGTGTCCTGCCAGCTGCCGTAGGTATCCAGGTCGTAAATGCCGACCGTGTCCGGCGCGACGTAGCTCGCGACCTGGCTGGCGGACTGCTGCTCCTGACGGTCGCGGGCCATCGACCATTCGTCGAGCGCATCCGGCACGCCGAGCGTGGCGTAGATCACGTTCAGCGTGTCGGTGCCGGAAAACACCGCGCTCTGCTGCGCGGTCACCGGGAAGCTCTGCCCGCCGCCACTGGCCAGCGCCTCGCCACTGATGACCTCCACCCGGGTTGCATCCCCTGCGGAGTCGACCTCGACGCGGTACGTGCCCGGCTGCTGGAGCGAGAGCGCCAGATTGGGCGTGTCGATCTCGTCCTGCTCCCCGTCCGCCAGAGAGCGCACCCGCACGATCAGCGTCCCGGCAGTGAGCTGGATCTGCGCCGTCATCGAATCGAGGTTGAGCAGGGAGAAACCTGTCCTGCTACCAAGGCGCACCACGGCATCACCGAGCTCGATCTCGGCGCGCGAATCCCAATCGGTCCAGA
>JAJXWE010000326.1 GCA_021781775.1 Pseudomonadota bacterium
CATGGAGCTGATCCTCTCGCACCGTCCCAAGCACGTCCTGGTGCTCGCCGGCGATCACATCTACAAGATGGACTACGGTCCGATGATCGCCTATCACGTCGAGAAGGGAGCGGACGTCACCATGGGCGTGGTGGAGGTGCCCGCGAGCGAGTCCCGCCATTTCGGCGTGCTCACCGCGACGGAGTGGAACCGGGTCACCAAGTTCAGCGAAAAGCCGCCGGTTCCCGACACCCTGCCCGGGCGGCCCGACGCCATCCTCGCCTCGATGGGCATCTACGTATTCAACACGCGGCTGCTCGAGATGCTCCTGCGCGAGGATGCGACGAACGAGTCCTCCTCGCACGACTTCGGCAAGGACATCCTGCCCAAGGCGATCAGCGGAGCGCTGCAGGTGTTCGCCTATCCGTTCCAGGACGTCAAGACGCGCGCGCAGAGCTACTGGCGCGATGTCGGCACGCTGGATGCCTATTACGAGGCCAACCTCGAGCTGGTGCACGTCGAGCCGGAACTCAACATCTATGATGAGGACTGGCCGATCTGGACCTACCAGGTGCACCAGCCGCCGGCGAAGTTCATCCTGGATGAGGACGGCCGGCGGGGTCTCGCCATCAACTCCATGGTGTCGGCCGGCTGCGTCATATCGGGCGCGCACGTGCGCGAGTCGCTGCTCTTTTCCAACGTGCGCGTCGAGGAGCGCAGCAGCATCGAGCGGGCCGTCATCCTGCCGAACACCCGCATTGGCTCCGGCTGCATCATCCGCGGGGCCATTCTCGATGAGGGCAGCGTGGTACCGGACGGCATGACCATCGGCATCGACCGGGAGGCCGACGCGGAGCGCTTCCTGGTCACCGACAAAGGCGTCGTGCTGGTGACCGCCGAGATGCTGCGCCGGATCGGCGCCTGAACCATCATGGCCGCCGCCCGCCTGCCCGTCGTTCTGCTCTGGCACATGCACCAGCCGCAGTACCGCGATGCCCTCACGGGCCGGTACGTGCTGCCATGGACGTACTTGCATTCCATCAAGGACTACACGGACATGGCGGCGCATCTGGAAGCAATTCCGGAGGCGCGCGCGATCGTCAACTTCTCACCCGTACTGCTCGAGCAGATCGAGGCACTGTCGCGCTCGCTTGCCGATCATCTGAACGAAGGCAAGCCGCTGCCCGACCCGGTGCTCGCCCTGCTCGGACCCGATCCGGTGCCAGCCGCGCCGGCGGCGCGCCTGGAGAGCCTGCGGGCCTGTCTGCGCGCCCAACGCAAGCAGATGATCGAACGATTCGGGCCGTACCTCGAACTCGCGTCCATCGCCGACACGCTCGCCACGCCTGAGCGCGTGAGCTATGCCTCCGACCAGTTCATCCACGACCTCGCGGTCTGGTACCACCTCGCCTGGATGGGCGAGACCGTGCGACGCACCGATCCGCTCGTCAGCCGCCTCACCGAACAGGGTCGCGGCTTCACGACCGAGCAGCGGCGCGATCTGCTGAAGCTGATCGGCACACTGCTCACGAACCTCGTACCACGCTACCGCAAGCTGAGCGAACAAGGTCAGTGCGAGCTGTCGGTTACCCCGTACGGACATCCGATCGTGCCGCTGCTGCTCGATTTCCAGTCCGCGCGCGAGGCGATGCCCAACCTACCGCTGCCGAACCTGCCGGCCTATCCCGGCGGCCGCGAGCGGGCCGAATGGCACATCCGCGAGGGGCTGCGCCTGTTCACGCAGACCTTCGGCACCCGCCCGGTCGGCTGTTGGCCGTCCGAGGGTGCGGTGAGCCGCGCCACGCTCGAGCTGCTCGAGCGGGCGGGCTTCAAGTGGGTCGCGAGCAGCGCCAACGTGCTGCACGGTTCGTTGCAGCGCACCGCCGCACAGGTCCCGCAACCACCGACCCTCGATGCCCAGGTATTCAACCGGCCCTACCGGCTGGCCGGCAGCTCGCTGGTGCAGTTCTTCCGCGAGGACACGCTCTCGGACCTGATCGGGTTCACCTATGCGAGCTGGCACGGCGACGACGCGGCCCACAACCTGGTCGATGCCCTCGCGCAGCTCGCGCGTCAGTACGCCTCCACGCCGGGTCACGTCGTGCTCATCGCGCTCGACGGCGAGAATGCCTGGGAACACTATCCCTTCAACGGCTACTACTTCTTGCGCGCGCTGTACACGCTGCTCGCGTCTCATCCGCAGCTCGAACTGACTACGCTCGGAGCGTGCGTGGCACGCGGGCTGACGCCGATCACGCTGCCGCAGCTGATGGCCGGCAGCTGGGTGCACGGCACGCTCACGACATGGATGGGCGATGCGGCCAAGAACCGCGCCTGGGATCTGCTCTGCGACGCCAAGCTCGCCTTCGACGCGACGGTCGCGAGCGTCTCGCTCGATGCGGCCACAATCCGCGCTGCGGAACGGCAGTTGGCGCTATGCGAGAGCTCGGACTGGTTCTGGTGGTTCGGCGACTACAACCCGGCCGAGGCAGTCACGCAATTCGACAGCCTGTACCGACGCCAGCTCGGCCGGCTGTACGAGCGGCTCGGCCGCGCGGCACCCGAGATTCTCTCCCAACCGATCGCCACCGGCGGCGGCAGCCCCGAGCACGGCGGCGTGATGCGCCGATCCTATGCAAGCTGACACCGCGAATGCGCACCGCGCCCGCTGGCTCGTGCCGGTTCTGGCGCTTGGGCTCCTCGGCGGATGCACCCTGTTGCGGCCGAACCTGCAGGTGCCGCGCATCGCCGTGATCGGCGTACGCGTGCGCCGCGCCGACTTCTGGCAGCAGCAACTGGTGGTGCGCCTGCGGGTCACCAATCCCAATGCGATCCGCCTACCGGTGGCGGCGCTCAGCTACGCCCTCAGGGTGAACGGCCAGCGAGTGGCCGACGGCCGCTCGGCACAAAGCTTCACGGTGCCGGCCCACGGCAGTGCAGAATTCGACACCGAGGTCACGGCCAACATGGCCGGCGCCCTGCTCACGGTCTTCGGCAACGGCCGGCACCGCATGGTGCGCTACCGGCTGCGCGGCCACGTGGAACTCGCCCACGGCTTGCTGCGCGAGTTGCCGTTCGACGAGCGGGGTCAGTTCGCGCTGCATTAGTTCGGCATCACGCCGCGGCCCGCTAGTCCGACTCGCCCCGCGGACGGTAGGCATGCACCAGCTCCTGCTGGCGCCGCGACGGCACCGGATCGTAGTGGCTCAGGGCCACGACGTAACTGCCCTGTCCGCCGGTGAGGGCCTTCAGACGCGACTGGTATTCTGCGATCTCGGCCAACGGCACCAGAGCCGAGACGCTGGCGAGCGCCCCCGGCAGCGCCTGGCTGCCGTTGATGCGTGCTCGCTTGGTGGCCAGATCCCCGGTGATGTCCCCGATGGCGCTCGCCGGCGCTGTGATCTGCAGATGCACGATGGGCTCGAGCACGATGGGGCTGGCTCGGCCGAGCGCATCCAGAAAAGCCTTGCGCCCGGCCGACACGAATGCCACCTCCTTGGAATC
>JAJXWE010000327.1 GCA_021781775.1 Pseudomonadota bacterium
GGGCAGGAACATGAGCACGCCGCTGAACACACTGGGGCTGGTCAAGCGCAACATCGAGCGCGCCCCGCGCGCCGCGGTCGAGAAGCTCGGCCGCTTCGGCGTGGCGACCGTTCACGAGGCCATGGGTCGCGTCGGCTTGATGAAGCCGTACATGCGTCCGATCTATCCCGGTGCCCGAGTCTGCGGCACTGCGGTCACGGTGCTGCTGCAGCCCGGGGACAACTGGATGTTGCACGTGGCCGCCGAGCAGATCCGCGCCGGCGACGTGGTGGTGGCGGGCTGCACCACCGACAGCGAGGACGGATTTTTCGGCGAGCTGCTCGCCACCTCGTTCCGCGCCCGGGGGGCCCTCGGCCTGATCATCGATGGCGGGGTGCGTGACGTGCGCGAGCTGACCGAGATGAGCTTTCCGGTGTTCAGCCGCGCCATCAGCGCCAAGGGCACCGTGAAAGCGACGCTCGGATCGGTGAACGTACCGGTGGTGTGCGCCGGCGCGCTGATCAACCCGGGCGATGCGGTGGTGGCCGACGACGACGGCGTGGTGGTGGTGCCGGCCGCGGTGGTACAGCGGGTGGCCGACGCGGCCGAGGCGCGTGAGGCCAGCGAGGCGGGCAAGCGTGCCCAGTTCGCCGCCGGCGCACTCGGGCTGGACATGTACAAGATGCGCGAACCGCTCGAGAAACTTGGCCTGAAGTACATCGACTGACATGGCGAGCGGGGAGCCTGATGCACTGCGGTGGCGGGTCGGCCTGATCGGCTATGGAGAAGTCGGCCGGATACTGGCCGAGGATTTGCGCGTCCGCGGCGCAGCGTGGCTCGGGGCCTACGATCTGAAGCTCGACACCGGCGCCGAGGGGCCGCTGCGCGAGCACGCGCTGGCGCACGGCGTGACGCTCACCGCCTCGCCTGCGGCCTTGACGGCCGACTGTGATCTGTTGATCAGCGCAGTCACCGCCAGTCAGACGGTGGCGGCGGCCGACGCGTGTGCCGAGCGCCTGACGCGCGGGACGTGGTTCGTCGATTTCAACTCTGCCTCTCCGGGAGCCAAGCAGGACGCGGCTGCCCGCATTGAGGCCGCCGGCGGACGCTACGTCGAGGGAGCGGTGATGACCTCCGTCCCGCCGCACCGCATCCGCGTGCCGCTTCTGCTCGGGGGTCCGCACGCCGCCATGCTCGCTCCGCAGCTTGCGGCGCTCGGCTTTTGTCCGCAGGTGGCCTCGGAGCGACTCGGTGTCGCGTCGGCCTCCAAGATGTGCCGCAGCGTGATGATCAAGGGGCTGGAGGCCCTGATCATCGAGAGCCTGACTGCGGCCCGGGCCTATGGAGTTGAGGATGCCGTGCTCGCCTCCTTGCAGGCGACCTTTCCCGGCATCGAGTGGGAGCGGCAGGCCGCCTATTTCTTTCAGCGCGTGATCCGGCACGGGCGGCGCCGCGCCGAGGAGATGCGCGAGGCCGCGCGGACGATGCAGGAGGCCGGGTTGGCGCCCTGGTCGGCAGCCGGCACGGCCGAGCGTCAGCAATGGATGGCCGATCTTGCCGAGGCCGGCGTGTTCGGCGCGCCTGACGAGCCGCGATTCGCACGCAGCACCGACTGGCGGTGCGAGGCCGACCGCATAATCCATCACATCGGCCCGCCCCGGGGCGAAAGTGCCTGAAGTCCAATCATGACTGTGCCACCCCCTACAGCGTTCACTAAGAGTCCCGGCTGGCTCGATTGGTATCCCAATCCGTCGCGACCGCGCTTCGTCGCGCCGGCGGGCGCGGTCGATGCGCACTGCCACGTGTTCGGTCCGGGTGCGGAATTTCCCTACGCGCCGGAGCGCAAGTACACCCCGTGCGATGCGAGCAAGCGCCAGCTGTACGCGTTGCGCGATCACCTCGGCTTCGCACGCAACGTGGTGGTGCAGGCAACCTGTCACGGGGCAGACAACCGGGCCATGGTCGATGCATTGATCCACTCGGACGGGCGGGCGCGTGGCGTCGCGACCGTGCGACGCGGCGTGACCGACGCGCAGCTGGAGAGTCTGCATGCAGCCGGTGTGCGCGGAGTGCGATTCAACTTTCTCAAGCGACTGGTCGATTTCACCCCGCGCGAGGAGCTGCTGGAGATCGCCGGGCGCATCGCGCCACTCGGCTGGCACGTGGTGGTGTACTTCGAAGCGGCCGACCTCGGCGAGCTGTGGGACTTCTTCACCGCGCTGCCGACCACCGTGGTGGTCGATCACATGGGCCGTCCGGACGTGCGGGAGCCGGTGGACGGGCCGCAGTTTCAGCGTTTCGTGCGCCTGATGCGCGAGCACCCGAACGTCTGGTCGAAGGTATCGTGTCCGGAGCGGCTCAGTCTGAGCGGACCGCCGGCGCTGCACGGGGAGCGCAACGCCTACCGCGATGTCGTGCCGTTCGGTCGCTGCCTGGTCGAGATGTTCGCCGACCGGGTGCTCTGGGGTACGGACTGGCCGCATCCGAATCTCAAGGACCACATGCCCGATGACGGACTGCTGGTCGATTTCATTCCACACATCGCGCCGAGCGCCGAGGCGCAGCGCAGACTCCTGGTCGACAATCCCATGCGGCTGTACTGGCCGGAAGAAACCTGACGGAGAGGGGAGAGTACGGTGGCAGACAGACCCTACGAGGACATTCCGGGCACCTGGATATTCGATGCCGAGCGCGCCCGCGCCGGTTATCACCTCAACCAGTTCCTCTACACGCTCATGAAGGCCGAGAACCGCAAGGCGTTCCTCGCCGATGAGCGTGCGTACCTGTCGAAGTTCAAGCTGAGCGAGGCGCAGCGGGAAGCGGTACTGCAGCGCAAGTGGAACCGGCTGCTCGAGCTCGGGGCGGTCGTCTATGCGCTCGCCAAGCTCGCCTTCACCGACGGACGATCCTACCAATATATGGCTGCGCAGATGACCGGCATGACCGAGAAGGAATACGTGGACATGATGCTCCAGGGCGGACGCTCACCCGAGGGCTGGCGCTTCAAGTCGCAGCGGGAGAGCCACTGATGGCCCGCATCGTCGCAGGAGTCGGTACCTCGCATACCCCGGCGATCGGCGCGGCGGTCGACAACGGCAAGACCGACCAGCCGTACTGGCAGCCGGTCTTCAAGGGCTACGAGCCGGCCCAGCAATGGATGGCGAAGACCCGGCCCGACGTCATCGTCATGGTCTACAACGATCACGTCAATGCCTTCGACCTCAAGATGATTCCCACCTTCGCGCTCGGTTGCGCCGAGGAGTTCACGATCGCTGACGAGGGGTGGGGCCCGCGGCCCGTGCCGGTGGTGAAGGGATATCCTGAGCTCGCCGCGCACCTGGTCCAGTCGCTCGTGCTCGATGAATTCGACATGACCATCGTCAACGAGATGCAGGTCGATCATGGCCTGACCGTGCCGCTGACCCTGCTGTGCGGGGCGCCGGCCGAGTGGCCCTGTCGTGTCATTCCCCTGGCGGTGAACGTGGTGCAGTATCCG
>JAJXWE010000328.1 GCA_021781775.1 Pseudomonadota bacterium
ACCGCTAAGCTCGCCAGCCACTTCCTCCAGCTGAGCGCGCACCCAGGCATGAGCGGGGTCTTCGTGGTGCCGTCGATGCCAGACGAGATACATCGACAGTTCGGGTGCGTCGAGCGGCAGCGGCGCACTCGCGAGGCCGCCCAACGGACCTCGGCACATGAGCGAAGGTACACTCGTCAGCATCTGCGTGCCGTCGAGGAACGCGGCAATTCCGCTGAAATTCGGCACCGCGACGCCGACCGCACGGCGCAGTCCGCGTTGCTCCAGCAACTGGTCGAATTCCAGTCTGCGGCCGTCCTCGTAGGCTACGGTGACATGGCGTGCGGCGAGATATTCCTCCAGCGTCGCTGGCGCATCACGCTGCCGGGGATCGAAGCAGCACACGTAACGGTCGGTGAACAATCGCTTCTGCAGCAGATCGGAGCCCTCCGGCGGCCGCGGCGTAATGATCAGATCGCAATGACCTGCGCGTAGTATTTGCGCCGTGGGCGCCCGCGATGGGATGACAATCATCCGCAGGCTCCTGAGGCGGCGGGTCAGGCGACGCTGCAGCGCCGGCAGCAGCAGGTCGCGCTGAAAGTCGTTGGCCGCCACGGTCAACACCAACTCGGCGTCCTCGGGATCGAATCGCCCTGGGCGCCCCAGCCGCTCCAAGTCCGCCAGTAGCTGGCGGGCGGGTGCCGCCAGTGCCTCGGCGCGGGTGGTGGCAGCGATGCCGCGCCCCGATTTAACGAACAGCGGATCGCCCAGCATCTCGCGCAGTCGCTCGAGGGCATGGCTGACTGCCGATTGGGTCACGCCCAGGCGATCCGCCGCCGCGGTGACCGATCCGGTCTCGAGTACGGCGAGAAAGGTCCGCAGCATGCGGCCGTCGATCTCGAGCAGATGCGCTGGCAGGGACTGCAGATCGCTCATGGCTCACGCCGGTCGCGTCCCGGCCCCCCCGGGGATCATGGTGGGTCGAGCGATTGTGGCACAGAGAATCCCGCCCTCGAAGGGGATTTTCGCAGCTTGTGCTGCGACTCAGGCCGCCCGCCGCTCCATGACCATCAGTCCCGCCGCCGTGTTGGAGATGGGGATGTGGTAATTGGAATGCACCGTGACCGCCTCCCCGCCGAGGGCACCGCGAGCGGCGAGCCACATCACCAGCTCGACCCCCTGCGTGCCGGTGAGTTCAACCAGATCGCGAATCGAACGCCGCGCCGCCCACTGCGGATCGCTCGGCAGTTTTTCCATGAACTCAAGGTCGAATGCCTTGTTGATGAATCCGGCACGCTCGCCGTCGAGCTGGTGGCTCAAGCCTCCTGTGCCGATCACCACCACCCGCAGATCCTCTTCGTATGACTCGATCGCCCGCCCAACCGCCTCTCCGAGCTTGTAGCACCGCATGGCCGAGGGCAGCGGATGCTGCACGGTGTTGATGCAAACCGGAACGGTGCGTACCGGCCAGGCGCCCTTGCCCGGCCAGAGCAGCGCCATCGGGATGGTGAAGGCGTGATCGACCAGCATCTCCTGGCAGGTGGTGATGTCGAATTCCTCACCCACCAGACGTTCGATGAGGTGCCACGAGAGCTTCGGGCTCCCGGGCACCGGCGGTAGGGTCGGAATGCCCCACCCCTCGTCGGCGTTACGGTACTCGGGGGCGGCGCCGACCGCGAAAGTCGGCATCTTGTCCAAAAAGATATTTAACCCGTGGTCGTTGTACAGGATCACCGCCACATCCGGACGCACCCGATCGAGCCAGCGATGCACCGGCGCGAAGCCGTCGAAGAACGGCTTCCAGTAGGGATCCTCGCGCAGATTGCGCGCGATGGCCTTACCGATGGCCGGCACGTGTGAGGTCGTAATCGCTCCGACAATCTTCGCCATGAGCTATCTCCCGGCCGCGATGAGCTTTGCCTTGAACTCGTCCTTGGTCATCCCGGTCTGCTGTGCACCGAGGTCCTGCACGTCGAGTCCGAAGATCCCTGCCAGCTTGGCCAGGTAATACACATTGCCGCCGGCGCCGATCAGCTCCAGCACGTTGCGGTGGCGCACCGCCTCGCGCTGCTCGGGGCTCAGCCCGTAGCGGGCGCAGTAACCGTCCTCGTCCTGCCTGAACGCCTCGCGGTTAGCCGTCGAGTTGAACGAATAGCACATCTTGTTGAGGGCATAACCCTTCATGGCTGCGGCACCGTCGAACAGGGTGGTGCCGGGAATGGACGCTGGGCGGGACATGTACTCTCCTGCGCACGCGGGGGGCGATGCTTCCCAGTATCCACGGGAGATGAACGGGATAAACCGCCCTACCCTCATGGGTCGCATGAGCGGTCTCGATCGGTCGTGCTGCCGCCCGCGCGGGTATTCCGCGACGCGGGGCGCTCAGAACTCCTCGGTATCGATATCGGCCTGCGCCGCCGCGCCGTAGCGCGCACCCGCCACCGTCCGCTGATTGATCAGTCGGTCGATGCGCGCGAGCGCCTCCTGCGGCGGTCTCAGGGCGGCAGCGCCGAGGTTCTCGCGCAGATGCTCGATCCGTGTGGTGCCCGGGATCGCCACGATGTGCTCGGCCTTCGCGATCAGCCACGCGAGCGCGAGCTGACCCGGAGTGCAGCCGACTTCGCGCGCGACGGCGGCAAAGCCGCTCAGCAGCTTCAGGTTGGCCGGGTAGTGTTCGGCGGAGAAGCGCGGCATCGTACGGCGCAGATCACCCGGGGCGAGTCCCGACACGTCATGTAGTGTATCGGTCAGGAAACCGCGCGCGAGGGGCGCGAACGCCACCAGGGTCGCGCCGATGGCGCGGCACGTCTCGAGCATTGCGATCTCCGGATTGCGTGTCCACAGCGAGTACTCGTTCTGCACCGCAGCGATAGGGTACACCGCGTGCGCCTTGAGCAGCGTCTCGGCCGAAACTTCCGAGAGGCCGAGCGCGCGGACTTTCCCCTGGCGCACGAGCTCCGCCATGGCCCCGACACTCTCCTCGATGGGCACCCGCCGGTCCCAGCGGTGCAGATAGTAGAGGTCGATCACCTCCGTGCGCAGGCGCCGCAGACTCTCCTCGCAGTTGCCGCGGATCGCCTCAGGGCTTCCGTCGATCACGCGCTTGCCGAGCACCCCGGCAAGTCCGCCCTTGGTCGCGAGCAGCAGGCGCGAGCGGTGCGCCGAGAGCACCCGACCGATGATCGTCTCGTTGGCGCCGAAGCCGTAGAGCGCTGCGGTGTCGAAATGATCGATCCCGAGCTCGAGAGCCGTAAGCAGCAGCCGCTCGGCCTGCCCCTGCGGCGGCGGCGTGCCGTAGGCATGACTGAGGTTCATGCAGCCGAGCCCGAGCGGAGCGACGGTAAACGGGCCGATGCGGCGGCGCAGCGTGGAGCGGTCCATGGTTGGCCTGTGAAAAGCCGTCATTCTCGGTCGCGATGGGCCCCGGGGGAAGCGCGTCGTTTGCGCTAGTAGATATCAGCGAGTGCTATTCAGCGACCCGGCGTGGCGCAGGGCC
>JAJXWE010000329.1 GCA_021781775.1 Pseudomonadota bacterium
ATTCCCATCATCGTGCAGGGCGGCATCACGACGGCAGCGGACGCGATCGAGTTCCTCATCGCCGGCGCGAGCGCCGTGGGCCTCGGTACGGCGCTGTTCTACGACCCCATGGTGTGCAAGCGCATCAACGCGGGCATCGCGGACTACCTGCGCGAGCACGGCTTCGGCACCGTCACGGAGCTCACCGGGACGCTGCGCGTCTGAGCGACGCGCAGCGCGCGCCGCCGCGTGATCAGCCTTCGGACTCGATCCGCGCGTCGGGCGAGCCGGGCATTTCGAGCGCCAACTCCTTCAACTTGCGCGTCAGGGTGTTGCGGCCCCAGCCGAGGAGCCGTGCGGCCTCCTGGCGGTGCCCCTGCGTGCGCTGCAGGGCCGCGCGAATCAGAATGCGCTCGAACTCCGGCTGCGCCAGCTCAAGCAGCGCACCCTCACCGCTCGCGGCCTGGCGGACCGCCCAATCCTCGAGCGCGCTCTTCCAGTCGGGCTGCGTGCCGCCGGCAAGCCCGTCGATCTCCGGCGGCAGGTCCTCGCTCCCGATCACGCTGCCGGGGGCCAGCACCGAGAGGCGGCGGCAGACATTGACCAGCTCGCGCACGTTGCCCGGCCAGCCGTAGGTGCCGAGGCGGCGCTCGGCTTGCGGGGCGAGTGACTTCACTTCGGTCCCGAGGTCGCGCGCGGCCATCCGCAGGTAGTGGCGCAGCAGCTGCGGAATGTCCTCCGCCCGCTCGCGCAGCGGTGGCAACCGCAGACGGATGACGTTCAGACGGTGATACAAGTCTTCGCGGAATGACCCCTGCGCCACCCGCTCCTGCAGATTCTGGTGCGTGGCGGCGATGACGCGCACGTCGACGCGGATCGGAGTCTGGCCGCCCACTCGGTAGAACTCGCCCTCCGCGAGGACGCGCAGCAGCCGGGTCTGCAGCGTCGTCGACATGTCGCCAATCTCATCGAGGAACAGCGTGCCACCGTCGGCCTGCTCGAAGCGCCCGCGGCGCTGAGCATCGGCGCCGGTGAACGCGCCCCGCTCGTGGCCGAACAGCTCGGACTCCAGCAGATCACCGGGAATCGCCGCGGTGTTGAGTGCGATGAAGGGCCGGGCGGCGCGCGGACTGTGGACGTGCAGGGCGCGCGCCACCAGTTCCTTGCCGGTGCCGGACTCCCCGGTGATCAGCACCGTCACGCTCGAACGAGACAACCGGCCGATGCCGCGGAACACCTGTTGCATGGCCGGCGCCGTGCCGAGCAGTTCCGGGATGTCGGGTTCCGCGCCGCTCGCGGGAGGCGGAGGCGGCTGAATGCTGGCCGCGCGGCGCACCAGGGCCACCGCCTGATCGATGTCGAAGGGCTTCGGCAGGTACTCGAACGCGCCGCCCTCGTACGCCGACACGGCGCTGCCGAGATCCGAATGCGCGGTCATGACGATGACGGGCAGATCCGGGCGCGTGTCGCGCACGCGCCTGAGCAGGTCGAGTCCGGAGCGCCCCGGCATCCGGACGTCCGTCATCAGCACGTCCGGGCTGTCCCGGCGCAACGCCTCGAGCGCCGGTTCGGCCGACTCGAAGGCGCGTGCGATCAACCCGCCGTTGCGCAGCGCGCGCTCGAGCACCCAGCGGATCGACGCGTCGTCGTCGATGACCCATACCCGCAGTGCCTGGTTCATGCGGCCTCCCCGAGTGGCAGCAACAGGGTGAACAGCGTCCGGCCCGGCTCGCTGTCGAATTCGATCAGTCCGCCGTTGCGGCTCACGAGCTCCTGCGCCACGGCGAGACCGAGTCCGGTCCCGTCGGGCCGGCCGGTGACCAGCGGGTAGAAGAGGCTCGTGTGCAGCTCCGGCGGCACGCCGGGACCGTCATCCTGGACCTGCACGCTCGCCACCAGCCGGTGGCGGGTCGAGCCGATGCTGACGTTGGTCAGCGCACGCGTGCGCAGCACGATGCGGCCCCGGCCGCCGAGTGCCTGCAGCGCATTGCGGGCGACATTGAGCAGTGCCTGGATGAGCTGATGACGATCCAGTATCGCCGTCGGCAGGCTCGGATCGTAATCGCGCTCGATCGAGACGTCGGCCGGCGCTTCGGCGCGCAGCAGGCGGAAAACGTGCTCGCAGATCTCATGCACGTTCAGCACCGACTTGTCCGGCGGGCGCACGGGGCCGGCAATCGAGTCGACCAGGGCGGCCAGCCGGTCCGCCTCGCCGATGATGACGCGGGTGTATTCCTTCAGCTCCTCGGCCGGCAGCTCGCGCTCGAGCAGCTGCGCCGCCCCGCGCAGCCCGCCGAGCGGATTTTTGATCTCGTGCGCCAGCTGGCGGATCATGAGCCGGCTGCCATCGAGGCGCGCCAGCAGGTCGTTCTCGCGCGTGATGCGCTGGCGCTGCGTGGCGTCGGCAAGCTCGAGGAGCAGATGGTTGCCGGTGATCTGGCCTTCGAGCGGCGTGAGGGTCACATCGAGCGTGCGTGTCTCGCGTGGCGTGGCCAGCGGCCGCACGAGCAGCTCCCGGTCGGCGATGCCCTCGCCGGTTGCGAGCGCCCGGCGCAGCAGCGCGGGCAGGCCGCTGCTGTCGGACAGGAAGTCGGTGAACGGTCGGCCGCGCGCCTGGTTCAGGCTGAAGGCCAGCAGATCCTGCGCGGCCACGTTGGCGTAGATGGCGCACAGCTGCGCATCGAGCACGATGATGCCGGTGGAGAGCGCGTCGAATAGCCCGGCCGGATCGAAGTGCGCGAGCGCCGACGGCGCGCCAGGCTCAAAACGCACGGCAGGCTCCCGCCGGCGCCGCGGGCGCACCCCGCCTCAGCGCGGCGGATGCACGGGATTGTGCGGGTTCTGGATCGACGGCTGGTGGACGAAGAAAGTCACGGTCGAGGTCTCGCAGACGATCTGCCCGAAGCGGTTCACGACCACCGCCGAGACCGAGTGCTGGCCGCGGAACACCGGGAACGTGAATGCCGGCCCACTGCCCGGCATGCGTCGCCCGTCGAGATACAGCTCCACGCGGTTGCCGGTGAACAGCGGCGGGTTGGTACGCACCACGGCCGTGGCGTGGTGGACGTTCATCAGCATCTGCTGGTCGTGCGGCTGCGCGATGTGGCAGCTGCTGTAGGCATGCGCCGGCTTGGTGTCGGCCGGGGCCGGCGTCGCCTCGAGGTCGGCGGGCATCGGCGGCGGCGGCGCGTAGGTCTGCGCGCCCTTGATGCTCAGCTTGGTGGCGTTCGGGTGCGGATGATCGCTGTAATGGATGACGCCGTGGGCATCGACCCATTTGTACACGGTGGAGTCGCCACCGCTCCCGTTCGCAGCCCAGGCGACGGTACACAACCCGGCACACAGCACCGCGGCCAACGCCGGCCGCAGGATCAAGCGCGCAGCTCTCATGGCTCCGGAGCATATCCCCTTGGGGCGCCGAGCACAAAAGCGCACCGTCCTGTCGCGGAGCGGCGACGGAGTTTCCCCGC
>JAJXWE010000330.1 GCA_021781775.1 Pseudomonadota bacterium
GCCGATCCCGAGGGTGAATGCCCCAATAATCGTAAAAAAAACGAGGGCGCCCCGCAGTGATAGCGAGCAATTCGGACAAAGGACGATGCGCAGCGAAGGCATGTCTTAACTTGGAATTGGCCTGTTCAGTTGCTCTGATGGATCCGGCCTTGCGGCCGTCCCGGCAATCTCCCCCCGGCGATGTCCCTCGACCGCCGTGGCGTGTGCTGCGTTGCTTAAGGGCGAAGCACGACGCCGCGTCGGCATCCTATATTGACGAATGTCATGGTATTGCGCCCCGCAGGGCGATTCAAGACCAGTCGGCGAGCCGGGCGGCGGCGACAGCGAGGTCCGGCAGTCCCTGAGCGGGGCTCAGCGCTGGAATCTCGGCGAGCGGTGCCCCGCACAGCGCGCGCAGGGTGGCCAGGTTCTCGGCAGCGCGGTCCATGGCCGGATCGATGCCGTTCGCCACCCATCCGGCGAACTTCGCCCCATGGCTGCGAATGGATTCGCAGCTCAGCAGCGCGTGATTGAGGCAGCCCAGACGCAAGCCCACCACCAGAATCACCGGCAGCGCGAGGGCGTCGGCGATATCGGCCATGCCCTGCTGCGGTCCGATCGGCGCCAGCCATCCGCCAGCGCCCTCGACGATCACGTAGTCGGCACGCTCGGCGAGCACCGCATGGCACGCCCGGATGTGCTCCAGGTCGATGACCACGCCGGCCTCGGCCGCGGCGATGTGCGGCGAGATGGGTGGATCGAAGCAGTACGGATTGACGGTTGCATACGGCGCCGGTGCGGATGCCTGCGCGATCAGCGTGAGCGCGTCCTCGCTGCGCAACCCCTCAGGGGTATGCAGCGCGCCCGATGCGACCGGCTTCATCACCGCCACGCGCAGTCCCCGGCGCGCAAGCGCGCGGGTGAGCGCCGCGGAAAAAACCGTCTTGCCGACGCCCGTGTCGGTACCGGTGATGAACAGGCCGCGTGCGCTCACGGGCGTCTCCGACGGCCGATCCGACCGAGCGGGATGTGCACTTCGGCTCCCGATCCGCCGCCCGCGTCCGCCGGTCCCTGGAGCGCGTGCGCGCGCTCCAGGCCTTCGCGGGCCGCCCAGGCCGCAGCGTAGATCACCTCGTACGTCGCCGGCAGCCGGCCCTCGCGGCGGTGCATCTCGTAACGCTCGGCCATGCGTCGCAGCCGCCCTTTGCCCGTCAACGCGCGCGACCGGCCCGCCGTCACATTACGCGCACCGATGGCCTGCAGGTCGTGCATCAGCCCAAACACAGTCTCGTACGTCACAATCACGCGCTCCACATCGAGCACCGGCTCGCTGAACCCGGCCCGCATCAAGGCCTCGCCGATGTCGTGCACATCGAGAAAGCGGTTGACGTGCGGGCGCCCATCCTCGTCCCAGGCTTCGCGCAACTCGCGCAGGGTGTCGGGACCGAAGGTGCTGAACGTGAAGAATCCCTCGGGCTTGAGCACGCGCCGCACCTCCGCAAGCACCCCGTCCGGCGGGTCGCACCACTGCAGCATCAGGTTGCTGAACACCACGTCCACACCCGCCGGGCGCAGCGGCAGCCGGCCGGCATCAGCGCAGATGCGCTCGAACCGCCCGAACCAGCGCTGGTGCCGGGCCGCCTGACGGAGCATCCCGGGGGCGAGATCGAGCGCCATCACCCGCGCGCGCCGGTAGCGACGCTTCAACTGCGCGCTCAGGCGGCCCGTGCCGGCGCCGAGGTCCAGCATCACCGCGGGCGTAAAGGCAAACGGCTCGAGCCGTGCGAGCAACTCCTCGCCGACACGCGCCTGCAGCAGCGCGGCGGTCTCGTAGCTCTCGCCCGCTCGGTCGAAGGTGTTGCGCACCTCGGCGCGCTCGAGTGCGAAGGGATCGGAACGGTTCATGCCAATGTCAGAAATTCCGCGAGCAGATCGGCCACTTCGGGGGTGTGGGACAGGAACGGAGCATGGGCCGCGCGGCGGATCTCGGCAAAGCGGGCATGCGGCAGCGCGGCCGCGAGCGCGCGGGTCGCGGCCGGCAGCAGGACCCGGTCGTATTGACCGGCGATCGCCAGCGTCGGCGCAGTGATCGCGCCGAGTTCGCCGCGCAGGTCCGTGGTGCGCAGCAGCTCCAGCCCCGCCGCGAGCGCTTCGGGCCGCGCCTCGCCATGGTCGAACAGCGCGGCGCGCAGCCGCTCGAGCACCGCCTGGCCGGCAGCGCTGCCGCGCACCTGCAGGTCGAGAAACTCGCTCACCGTGCGCCGGTAGTCGACCCGCAGGCCCTCGGCGAGCCGTACCAGGCGCGCCTCGGGAGTGCCGTACGGCCAGTCGGACGCGACCGTGAAGCGTGGCGTCGCGGCGATCAGCGCGAGGTGTGCGGGCGGCCCGAGTCCCGGCGGCGGCCGCGCGGCCCACCCGAGCGCGAGTTCGGCACCGAGCGACCAGCCGAGCAGGTCGTATCGCTCCGGGCCGATCAGCGGCTCGATCGCCCGGGCGATCCAGTCGGTCTGGCCGTGCAGCGAAGCGTACGCGGCGTCCCAGGGACTGCGGCCGTGCCCGGGGAGATCGACGGCGATCAGCCGGAAGCGCTCCTCGAGCGCCGCGCCGAGCGTGTCCCACACGCGCACGTTCAAACCCCAGCCGTGCAGCAGCACCAGCGCGGGACCCGTGCCGCGCTGCTCGACGTACAGCTCGCTCATGCCGGCTCCGCCGGCGCGTCCACGCGCGCCTCGCGACAGACGCGTCCGAGCGCCTCGGCCAGCGCATCCACTTGTGTCTCGCTGTGTGCGGCCGTCAGCGTCACGCGCAGGCGTTCCTCGCCGGCCGGCACGGTGGGCGCGCGGATCGCGACCACCCAGAAGCCCGCCTCGCGCAGAGCCTGTTGGGCGCACAGCACCGCCGGCGCACTGCCAAGCGGCACGGGCTGGATCGGCGTCGGCGACTCGCACAGCGGCACGCCGAGCGCCCGGGCGGCGGCCCGGAAGCGCGCGGTGAGCGCGAGCACCCGCTCGCGGCGCCACGGCTCGCGCTGCGCGATGGCGAGCGCGGTGCGCGTCGCGGCCGCGACCGGCTGGGGCAGCGCGGTGGTATAGACGTAGGGACGGGCCTTCTGGATCAACAGCTCGATCAAGGCGGCGCTCCCCGCAACAAACGCGCCAGCGGAGCCGAATGCCTTGCCGAGCGTCCCGACCAGCACCGGCGCCTCCTCCGCCGACAGTCCAGCCAGTTCCAGAGCGCCGCGGCCGGACGGTCCGAGCACACCGATGCCGTGCGCGTCGTCCACGACCAGCCAGGCGGCGTGAGCGCCGGCGGCACGGGCCAGCTCGGCGAGCGGCGCAACGTCGCCGTCCATGCTGAAGACCCCGTCGGTGGCGAGCACCGCGGTCGGTCGCGCGCTCGTCTCGAGCAGGCGGGTCGCGTGCCCGGCATCGGCATGCGCATAGCGCCTGAAGCGCGCCACCGAGA
>JAJXWE010000331.1 GCA_021781775.1 Pseudomonadota bacterium
GTCGATCCCCGCCGCGGTGCCGTTCGCGTCTCGTTCGTGCACTACACCACTGCCGAGGAGATCGCGAACCTGATCGCCGCCCTGGATCAGGCCCTGGCGCTGTAAGCGGCTTCTCGGCGCGGCCGAGCCCCTCGTCTGCAGGCCGAGCGGCGTCTAGTCATAGGCCGCGAACCGCTCGAGGCAATCGCCAAGGCTCGCGCGCAGTGGCTCGAGCTCATCCGCAAAGTGCTTCCAGTAACCGACGCCCGAGGCGTAAAGCGGCTGGCGGACCTGCTCGGCGCTGGCCGTGCGGACCGCTCGGCGGTTCTCATGGAAGTGCAGCGTAGCGGCCTCGAAGGGCAGCTGGCAGTACTCGAGCAGCCGGCGTACCGTGCCCTCGGGATCGGCGATCAGCGCTTCGTACTGCAGGTGCATGACGCGACCCGGGAGCACCTCGTCCCAGTGGTCCATCAGCGCCAGATAGCAGCGGTAGTAGCGGCCGAGGTCGTGCAGGTCGTAGCTGAAGGTCTGACCCTCGGCGAAGTACTGCTTGTAGGTGCTAAAGCAGGCGTCCATGGGATGCCGCCGTACATCGATGATCTTCGCATTCGGCAGAATCGCGTGAATCAGTCCGATGTGACTGAAGTTGTTCGGCATCTTGTCGATGAAATACGGCCGCTCGCCGCGCAGCACACGGGTCTGCTCGATGAATCGACGACCGCGCTCGGCGAGCTCGTCCATCGACAGCGCGAGAGTGCTTTGTGGATAGCTGTCCCGATCTGTCCCGCGATGGTCGAGCTCGCGCACCATCGCCAGAATGTTGGTCAACTCCATCGTGCCTTCGACCTGCGAGTGACTCGCGAGGATCTGCTCGACCAGCGTGGAGCCGGACCGGGGGAGCCCGACGATGAAAACCGGCGCTGGATCGGCGTGACCCGATCCGGCACGGCTGCGGAAGAAGTCCCGGTCAAAGCAAGTCATGATGCGTTGAGACTTGGCCTCAAACTTCTCGATCGAGAACGGCGCGGTCCTGCGTCGCAGTGCATTGCCCTCGGCGTAGGAGCGGAAGGCCTCGGCATATCGGCCGCGCTGCTCCATGGCGCGTCCGAGTGCGAAGTGCAACTGCGCCGGGTCGCTCGCGCCGGCTGACTCGAGCAGCTGCTGCATGGCTGCGAGCTCGGCATCGCTGAACAGATAATTCTTCAGATCGGCCAGTGCCAGATATGCATCAGCGTAGGTCGGAGCCAGTCGGAGACATTCCCGGTAGGCTGCCTCGCACGCCGTGCGCCGCCCGAGGGTCTTGTTGACGTGCCCGATGGCGAGCCGGAACCCGGCCTGAGCGGGATTGAGGCGGGCAGCCTCCTCGTAGGCGTGTAAGGCCTCTTCCTGGCGCAGCAGACGGATATACAGCGACCCCAAAGCCGCCCAGTTCTGCGGGTTATCCGGCTCCAGCTTGAGCAGCTCGAGAAAGGTCGTCTCGGCCTCGTTCAGTCGCCCGGCGCTGAGCAGTGCGTGCCCCCAGGCTCGATCGATGAGCGGGTGGTGGGCAGAGCGATTGCGGGCATGGCTCAGCAGCCGCTCTGCGTCGCGCGTGTTGTTGGCATTGAGAGCCCCGGCCGCCAGGCCCGCGAGAGCAGCGATATGATTGGCGTCGCTGCGCAGGACCTCGCGGAAAATTGCCTCGGAGGAGCGAAAATCGCCGCCCGCGAGTACGGTGGTCGCCTCCTCGATGCGGGCCCGATGCGGGTCGAGCCGCCGGGCTTGCTCGAACGCAAAGCGCGCATCGACGAATTTTCCCAAGTCCACGAGCACATCGCCGTAGGCGAGCCATGCGGCCTCGAGGGCCGGCGCTTCCTGCACGACGCGGCGCAGCTCGGCGCGCGCCTCCTCGAAACGTCCGTCCTGCCGGTAGGCGCGGGCGAGATCGACGCGCGCGTGTGTGAAGCGTGGAGCCTGGGCAAGGACCTTCTCGAGGATCTCGAGCGCGGCCGTGCGCTGCCCCTGGGACAGCAGGGCGACCCCGAGAAGGTGCAGACTGTTGATTTCCCCCGGATGGGTCTGCTGAATGTCGCGCAACTGCCGCTCGGCACTCTGGAAGCGCCCGACGCGAACGGCTTCCAGTGCCTGCAGGTATGCGCTGCGAAGGCGCGCTTGACCCTGCTGCGACACGGTGTCCGACATTGAGTCACCTGGCGGGGCGGAAATGCGCACCGTTTCGGCGCAATTTTAGCGTGCTCCACAGAGGCGCCGCAACAAAGGTCGCGATCTCAGCCCACCGGGCGGCTCATCACGGCTCGTCATCCCCGATCTGCTCGCGCCGCCGCGCGACGTACTCGTCGAGCGCCCCGTGCACCGCTGGATCCATCGGCGGTTGCTCGTACTCCGCCAGGGCCCGCTTCCAGATGCCGGTGGCGCGGGTGAGGGCATCCGGGGAGCCGCTGGCGCGCCAACTCTCGTAATTCTGCCAGTTGGTCACCAGCGGTTGGTAGAAGGCGTGCTCGTAGCGCTGCAAGGTGTGTGGCTCGCCGAAGAAGTGACCTCCAGGGGCAACGCCGCGCATCGCCTCAAATGCCAGCTCACCTTCATCTACCGCGATTGGCCTGAGAAACTCCATCATCAGCTGGAGCATCTCCACATCGAGCACGAGTTTCTCGTACGAGGCGGTCATCCCGCCTTCCTGCCAGCCGGCGGCATGGTAGATAAGATTGGAATGGCCGAGCATCGCGCCCCACAGGGACATCTCGGTTTCGTAGACGGCCTGCGCGTCGGCGGCGTTGGATGCGCAGGCGTTGGACGTGCGGTACGGCAGCCGATACCGCCGTGCGAGCTGGCCGCCGGCGATGTTTGCCTTGGTATGCTCTGGGGTCCCGAATGCCGGAGCTCCTGAGCGCAAATCGACGTTCGAGGTGAACGCGCCGTACATGACTGGAGTGCCGCGCCGCACGGCTTGGGCGAGGACCACGCCGAACAGTGCCTCGGCGTTCTGCTGCGCCAGTGCGGCGGCCAGCGACACCGGCGCCATCGCTCCCATGAGCGTAAAGGGCGTGATGACCACCGGCTGGCCATGCGTGGCCATGGCGACCAGTCCATCGGCCATCGCCTCATCGAAGCGGCGCGGGCTGTTGACCGAGATGATGGTGATCACACCCGGCTCGGCAGCCATCTGCTCAAGCGTGTGGCCGCGGGCGATGGCCATCATGCGGATGCCGTCGAGCGCGCGACCGGCGCCAATCGCCGTGCAATGGTAGGCGAGGTCCGAATAGAGCAGATTGACCCGGTAGGTGTCGAGGTGACGGGAGTTGGCTGGCAGCTCGATTGGCGCGCAGACCTGATTGCCGATCAGGTGAATGGCATTGAAGTATTGCGCCAGGCAGATGAAGTTGCGGTAATCGTCGAGATTGCCGGAACGGCGGCCGCGCTCGCAGTCGTGCACGTTCGGTGGGCCGGCGACCAGGAAGAC
>JAJXWE010000332.1 GCA_021781775.1 Pseudomonadota bacterium
GATTTTCATCGTGGGGCTGCCGCGGGCCGGCTCGACACTCATCGAGCAGATTCTGGCATCGCACTCACAGGTCGAGGGAACGATGGAGCTGTCGGACATCCCGCGGCTGGTGCAGCAGCTGCAGGGGCGTGAGGGAAGTGCTGCAGCGCGCTATCCGGCAGTGCTGCGCGAGCTTGGTGCAGAGGATTTCAGGCGCTTCGGCGAACAATATCTCGCCGATACGGCCCTGTATCGCAAGGGCAAGCCGCGATTCATCGACAAGATGCCGAACAACTTCCGGCACATTGGACTGATGCGCCTGATGTTTCCGAATGCGCGGATCATCGATGCCCGTCGGGCGTCAATGGCCTGCTGCTTCAGTAATTTCAAGCAGCTGTTTGCATCTGGACAGCAGTTCACCTATTCGTTCGAAGATATTGCCCGCTATTACCGAACCTACGTTGAACTCATGGCTCACTGGGACGAAGTCTTGCCCGGGTCAGTTCTGCGCGTGCAGCACGAAGAACTGGTGACGGACTTCGAGCCACAGGTTCGCAGGATTCTTGCATTCTGTGGATTACCCTTCGAGCAGGGCTGTCTCGAGTTCTATAAGACCGAGCGGCGCGTGCACACGGCGAGTTCCGAGCAGGTTCGCCAGCCGATCAACACCGAGGGACTCGACCAGTGGCGCCGGTTCGAGCCGTGGCTCGGACCCTTGGCGCAGCGTCTGGGTGATTTGGCGGTCTCCTAGGGTCATCTCGGGGATCTCGACGAAACACTTGGCCGGGTGCGGCACTCGGCGTACGCGAGAAGCGGGTGCTGTGGCGCAGGGCTATCTTGGCTGCCCAGGCGAAGTGCCGCGCCACGACGACCCCGTTGCACCGAGCCCATCGAGGACGCCTGTCCGTGTGTTCAGGCGCGAAGTCGCGCGTTGTCCGGGTCGTATAGCGGCTCGCTCCCGACGACGGCTTGGCGCCGATTACCGAGAATCTCGACTTCGAGTTGCCTGCCCGGCACCGCCATGTCGGCTTTGAGGTAGGCCAGCGCGATGCTCTGGCCCAGCCGGTGGCCGAAACCACCGGAAGTGACCAGCCCGACCTGTGTGCTGCCGTCATACACAATCGATACGGCGGACGCGTCGGCATCGGCGGCATCTACGATCAGCGGTACCAGCCGCTCGCGAGGTCCAGCTGCGGCCTCGCGCCGCAAGGCCTCCTGGCCGATGAATCCACCAGGCTTGTCGAGCCGGACGAAGCGCTCCAGCGACGCCATGAGCGGTGTGTATTCGGTCGTGAGATCGGCCTTCCAGGAGCGGTAGCATTTTTCCAGTCGAAGGCTGTCCATTGCGTAGAGGCCGAAGTCCCTGATTCCGAAGCGCTCGCCGGCCTCCCAGATCAGATCGTAGACCGACAACAGGTGTTCGGTCGGGATGTGTAGCTCCCACCCGAGTTCACCCACGTAATTGACACGCAGTGCGTGCGCATGTGTGTAGCCGATGTCGATCGTACGGGTCGAGAGCCAGGGGAACGCCACGTTGGACAGGTCGGCCGGCGTGATGCGAGCCAGGAGTTCGCGGGACTTCGGACCGACGACAATCAATGTGCCATAGCGCGACGAGAGATTCTCCAGGCGGACATCTCGGTCGGACGGCAGATGCTCGGCGAGCCAGTGTTCGTCGTGACGCTCGCCGGCGGCGGCGCCGATAAGCCAGTATCGGTCTGCTGAAAGCGCAGTTACCGTCATTTCCGTGACGATTCCGCCGTTCAGGGCGCATAGGTAGTTCAGGGCGCTGCGTCCGGGGCGAGGCAGTGCGCCAGCGATCATGTGATCAATCCATTCACGGGCGCCGGAACCGGTGATTTCGAATTTACTGAAGCCGGGAAGGTCCAGGATCGCCACGCGTTCGGCGACCGCAGCGCATTCGCGTGCGACGGCTGCGTGCCAGACTGGCCGCCGAAAGGACGCCTCGGCACCTTCGGGGTCGCCCGGTTCGGGGAAATAGACCGCTCGCTCCCATCCGCCACGTGCGCCGAAGCGTGCCCCCTTGTCCTTCAGCCGCTGGTAGACCGGGGAGGTCTTGGCAGGTCGGCCCGCCGGTCGCTCTTCGGCGGGGTAGCCGATCGCATACTCCTGCTGATAGGTTTCGACGGCCTTGGCCAGTGCGTACCGGTGGTTCGCGAATTGAAGAAAACGCCGGGAGTCGAGCGGCCAGACATCCCATTGGGGTTGCCCGTGGGCCACCCATTCTGCGATGACCTTGCCGGCACCGCCT
The DNA here is from genome assembly GCA_021781775.1 of Pseudomonadota bacterium. Taxonomy (GTDB): domain Bacteria; phylum Pseudomonadota; class Gammaproteobacteria; order Steroidobacterales; family Steroidobacteraceae; genus 13-2-20CM-66-19. The sequence goes on from JAJXWE010000332.1 coordinate 2,252, forward strand.
GCTTGCGCGATGCCAAAAGTGAACGCGCAGCAGTGAAAGAAGCCCGGCAGCCCCGGGGCCGGACCGATCAGGGGATTGCCGTCCGGCGCGTAGGGGATCGGGCCATTGATGACTGTCTTGATGCCAACCGTGCCGAGTATCGGAACGCGATCGCAAGCCGCTTCGATGTACTTCTCGAGTCGTCCGAGGTCGTCATCGAACAGCTGATGCGCGAATTCTTCCGGCAGGCCCTCGAGCCAGTGGGCTGTTGCCTGCCACTCGTACGGGCCGAGCAGCAGGCCTTGACGTTCCTGGCGCAGATAATAGCTGACGTCCGGGTCACGCATCAGTGGCAGGCGCGCCGCGCCACGCTCGACCAGCTCGGGAATGTCCTCGGTCACCAGATACTGATGCGACATCGTGACGATCGGCAGGTACTGGCCGACGAGCGCGGCGACCTCGCCGCCGCGGTATCCGGCGGCGTTGATGACTGCGGCGGCCTGAACTGTGCCTTGGTTAGTGACTACCCGCCACTCGCCGGAGCGTGTGCGCTCGATCGCCGTAACTTTGGCGTTTCGGTAGATCTCCGCGCCGTTGTCGCGCGCACCCCGGGCTAGCGCCTGCGTCATCTGCGCCGGGTCGATGTCACCGTCGTACGGGTCCCAGAGCGCCGCAAGCAGTCCGTCCGTCTGGATGAATGGATGGCGCGCAGTGATCTCGCCGGGACTGAGTATCTCGAACTCGGTTCCTTGGGCCCGGGCTTGCGCGGCGATATGTCGGAACTCGTCGACGCGATCCTGGGTGTGCGCCAGGCGGATGCTCCCGGTCACATGATAATTGATGTCATAGCCGGTACGCCGTGCGAGGTCGGAATACAGGCGCGTCGTGTAGCGCTGCATCTTGAGCAGGTTCCACGATGTCGAGAACGTCGGTACGTTTCCGGCGGCATGCCAGGTCGAGCCGGCCGTGAGCTCGTCGCGTTCGAGCAGAACGACGTCGGTCAGCCCCAGCTGCGTGAGGTGGTACAGAGCGCTGCACCCGACGGCACCGCCGCCGATGATGACCACGCGCGCATGTGTCTTCATAAGAATCGGATCTCCGCATCATCTCTCGGGCTGTGAGCAGCTTCGCGCTCACCCCTTGATTCGTTCGTTCTTCGGGTCGTACCACGCTTCGAGCTGCACCCGTGCCGGATAGCTCTCGCA
>JAJXWE010000333.1 GCA_021781775.1 Pseudomonadota bacterium
GAACCTACCCCTTCGAGGCAAACGCGCCGTTCAAGGTCTGGGCCCCCGTCTCGGATGTGCCCGACTGCTTCGTGCATTTCGTGCCAGGGCGCACGCCACGGCTGCTGTTCCACTGTCCGACCGATTACTGGTACCAGCCGGCCGCGCTCCCGCAGGACGAGTGGGCGGCGCACTTCGAGATCGTGCCCTGTGCCGACCTCGGCGGGGCCCGCAGGGCACTGCCGCCGAGCCTGGCGCATACGGCCCACCTCGGCGAAGACTTCGGGGCGCTCGAGTCCTGGGGCGTCGGAGCGGTCAATCCCGAGCGGCTGATGCGCCACCTGGACTTCGGCCGCGCGATCAAGAGCCCCTACGAGCTGGAGTGCCTGCGGATCGCGAGCCGCCTGGGGGTACGCGGGCACCTCGCGGCCGCACGCGCCTTCGCCGCCGGGGCCACGGAATTCGAGATCGAGCTGGCCTTCCTCTCTGGCTGCGGCCAGCGCGAGCAGGAGCTGCCCTACAACCCCATCATCGCCCTCAATGAGAACGGAGCGGTGCTGCACTACCAGGTGCTTAAGAAGCATGCGCCCGATCAGCGCCGCTCGCTGCTGATCGACGCTGGCGCAGAATTCGGCGGCTACGCCAGCGACATCACCCGTACCCATGCGGCCGCCGGAGGGGACTTCGCGGCGCTGATCGGCCGGATGGACCAGATGCAGCAGCGGCTGTGCGCCGAGGTACGGGCTGGGGTCGACTGGCGCGAGATCCACCTGCGCGCCCACCGCTTGCTCGCCGAGGTGCTACGCGAGGCGGATCTCATCACCTGCAGCGCCGAGGAGTCGCTCGCGAGCGGGGTGACGCGAGTCTTCCTGCCGCACGGCATCGGCCACCTGCTCGGCCTGGAGGTGCACGACGCCGGCGGGTTCATGCGCTCTCCGGAAGGGGGCGACATCGAGCGGCCGGAGGGGCACCCGTACCTGCGCCTCACCCGCACCCTGGAGAGCGGCTTCGTGGTCACCATGGAGCCCGGGCTGTACTTCATCGAGCCGCTACTTGCGGCCGCCCGCGCCGATGCGCGCACGGGCCTGATCCGCTGGCCCCGGGTGGAGGCGCTGCGCCCTTATGGCGGCATCCGCATCGAGGACGACCTCGCCGTCACCGCCACCGGTTGCGAGAATCTCACCCGGGACGCGTTCGCCGTCGCGGGCGGCGGCTGACCACGCTCAACGCTTCGCCAGCAGGTCGCGGATCTCCCCGAGCAACGCCTCGGACTTGGTCGGCGGCGGCGGGACGGCCGGGGCCGGCACCGGGGTGCGCTTCAACCGGTTGATCAGCTTGATGACGAAAAAGATGGCGAGGGCGATCAGAATGAAATCGAAGATCGTCTGGATGAACAGTCCGTATTCCAGCATCACCGGCTTGCCGTCCGGACTCGAGCCGATCTGCAGCGCCAGCTTGCTGAAACTCACTCGCCCGATGACCAAGCCGAGCGGCGGCATGATGACGTTTGCGACCAGCGAACTCACGATCTTGCCGAATGCCGCACCAATGACCAGGCCGACCGCCATGTCGACCACATTACCCTTGACTGCAAATTCTTTGAATTCGGAGAAGAAGCTCACGGCGGGATACCTCTTGCGGGGCGTTGAACCGGAAGCGTAGCCGAACGCGGCGGGCGCCGCAAAGAGAACGGGCGGACGGCTTGCGCCGTCCGCCCGCGTTCCGAGCAGCCCCCTGCCTCGGCGGATCAGGCCGTCTTGGCCTTGCGCCGCCGCGGAGTCTTGGTCTTGGCCCCCTCTTCAGCCGCAGCCGCCTCGGCCGCCGGCGCCTCGCTCTTCGGCGCCGCGCGCTTGCGCGTGGTCTTCTTCGGCTGTGGTGCCTCGGCCGCCGCCGCCGGCCCGTCGACCAGCTGCATCAGCGCCATGGGGGCGGAGTCTCCCGGCCGCGGCATCATGCGCAGAATGCGCGTATAGCCGCCCGGGCGGTTCTTGAAGCGCGGACCCAGATCGGTGAACAGCTTCTCGACGATCGTCGCATCACGCAGCCGGGCGAACGCCAAGCGGCGGTTGGCATCGCCGTCGGTCTTGCCGAGCGTGATCAACGGCTCGACGACCCGGCGCAGCTCCTTGGCTTTAGGCAGCGTCGTGCGGATGGTCTCGTGCCGCAGGAGCGACACGCTCATGTTGCGCATCAGCGCGTGCCGGTGCGAGCTGTTACGCGACAGTTGCCGGCCAGTCAGGTGGTGACGCATTGCAGGAAATCCTTAGATCGTAGGTTCTTCGCCGTGCTTGAGGCTGGTCGGCGGCCAGCCGTCGAGCCGCATTCCGAGCATCAGGCCATGGCTGTGCAGCACTTCCTTGATCTCGGTGAGGGACTTCTTCCCGAGATTCGGCGTGCGCAGCAGCTCCACCTCGGTGCGCTGCACAAGGTCGCCGATGTAATGGATGTTCTCGGCCTTGAGGCAGTTGGCGCTACGCACGGTGAGCTCGAGCTCGTCCACTGGACGCAGCAGAATCGGGTCGAACTGCATCTCGGTGACCTTGGCGGTCGCCTCTTCCTCGCCCTGCAGGTCGACGAACACCGACAGCTGATCCTTCAGGATGCTGCCGGCGCGGCGGATGGCTTCCTCCGCATCGATCGTCCCGTTCGTTTCGATGTCGATCACCAGCTTGTCGAGGTCGGTGCGCTGCTCCACGCGCGCCGCTTCGACGGCGTAGGTGACACGCCGCACCGGCGAGAACGAGGCATCGAGCTGCAGGCGGCCGATCGGTCGGGTCTGCTCCTCGAAGGCCGCGCGCGCGGCCGCCGGACGGTAACCACGGCCGCGCTCGATGCGCAGCGCCATGCTCAGCTCGCCGGCCTGGGTGAGATTGGCGATAACGAGATCGGGGTTGACGACCTCCATGTCGTGATCGGTCTGGATGTCACCGGCGGTCACCGGGCCCGGGCCCTTCTTGTGCAGGCGCAGCTCTGCGCTGTCGCGCGTGTGCATGCGGATGGCAACCGACTTGAGATTCAGCAGGATGTCGACGACATCTTCCTGCACGCCCTCGATGCTGGTGTACTCGTGCAGAACGCCGTCGATCTCCACTTCAGTGACCGCACTGCCGGGCATGGATGAGAGCAGCACGCGCCGCAGCGCATTGCCGAGCGTATGGCCGAAGCCCCGCTCGAACGGCTCGATGGTGACGCGCGCCTGGCGAGGCGCAACGGGCTGCACCTTCACCACGCGCGGCTTGAGAAATTCTGTGACGGATCCCTGCATTGCAGTCTCACCTTGCCGGCCCGTGGCCGGCGCAAATCGAAAACGTGGGCGCTACCGCCCGGACGGCGCCGCCGCCCGCGATGCGCGGCCGATTACTTCGAATAAAGCTCCACGACCAGGTTCTCGTTGATGTCCGGCAGGACATCATCGCGTCCCGGCGCCGCCTTGAATACGCCGCG
>JAJXWE010000334.1 GCA_021781775.1 Pseudomonadota bacterium
GCGGTCCGGCGTGTGCGGGGCTGTGACATCTGGGGCCATCGGCGACATGGATCATCCCCCAATCTGCGCTGCCCTAGGCATCGGAATCCGGCAGAGCATGGCCGATCGTAGCCAAACACCGGACCAGGGCGCGAAACCGCCTCTTCGGCGGACGGAATTCCTAAAGCTCCGGTCGGTATTCCTGCATTCAGTCGGACGCTGCTGCGCGGGCGAGAGGGCTTGGCAGGCGGGAGCCCGGGTCTCGGCAGGCCGCTCTTCCGGCGATGCGGCCGTAGTTGTGATTTCACTCCGGATCCGCTCCTCGCGCACGGGCCAGACGAGGCCGCCAGGTGCACGCCTCATGCCATGCCGAGGTGCCGAGGAACCCTGTCGCCTGACCGGCCAGTTCCGTATGATGGTCGCGTATGGCCGCAAACTTGCCGGGTGTCCCGCCTGGTGCGCCGATTCCACGAACGGACCACGCGAGCTCGCCCACCTCCAGAAGCCAGAAGCCAGCGGCCGGCGAGCGGCTGCGCCACGCCGTCGCAGCGGGCGCGCGGCGTGGTGTCGGACTCGCGTGAGGCGGTGAGCGCACGATGAGCCGCCGCCTTCCGCCGCTGAACGCTGTCCGTGCGTTTGAAGCATGCGCGCGGCTCGGCAGCCTCGCGCTGGCCGCCGCTGAGCTGTGCGTTACCCCCGGTGCCGTCTCGCAGCAGATCCGTAAGCTCGAGGACTTCTACGGACGGCAGTTGCTGGTGCGCAAGGGCAATCAGCTGATTCCGACCGAAGTGGGTCAGTCCGTCTACGAGACCTGCGCCGAGCTCATGGGAGAGCTCGCGGCGATGACGCAGCGGATCGTCGGCGGTCCGGCGCGCACGCGGCTCACGCTCAGCGTGCTGCCATCGGTGGGGGTGCGCTGGCTCGACCACCGACTGCCCGAGTTCCTGGCCGCACACCCGCAGCTGCGTATCGATCTGCGGATCGAGGATGATCCGGTGGATTTCTTTCGTGCCCGGATCGACGTGCGCATCTCGTATGGCGCGCATTTCTACCCCGAGTTCGTCGGGGTTCCGTTCGCGCGCGACCGTGTCACACCGATGTGCGCGCCGGCGCTGATCGCGGCGGGCCGGGTTCGGCCTGACGATCCCGCCTCGCTCGCCGACGAGGATCTGGTGCACATCCTGTGGCACACAGGGTTCTCGGCCTATCCGTCCTGGGATGCGTGGTTCGCGGCCACCGGCCTCGTCCGGCACGTACGTACCGAGTTCGGCCACAAGACGGACATGTCGAGCGTCGCGATCGATCTTGCGGAGTCGGGCGTCGGAATCACGCTCGGTCAGCGCCTGCTCGCGCGCGATGCGCTGGCAGCCGGGACGCTGATCGCGCCTTTCGATACGACGCTGTCTCTGCCGTATCAGTACTACGCCGTGCACACCCCCGGCGGCGCTCAGAACCCTATGATACGGGCGTTCGTGGAATGGCTGGTGGCGAGCGGCGGACTTTAGTTTTTCTGTGCGAGCGCGCTGTTTTTCTGACGTTCCAATTCCCGCGGACGATGCTAGTGTCGGGTGAACGAACCGGAGTCACTGGCCATGCGCGATATTCTCGATCTCGAGCGTTACCCGATCGACCAGCCCGACCGGCTGGAGCCGCTCATCAAGCACTGCCGCGCGGAGCTTGCCCGTAACGGCATGTACAACCTGGACGGGCTGGTGCGCCCCGAGGCGATCGCCCGGGCGGCAGCGCAGATTGCGCCGATGACCAAGGCGGACTCGTACACCCACGAGCGGCGGCACAACGTGTACTTCCGCGAGCGTGTCGAGGGTCTTGCGCCGGACCATCCTGCGCTCGCGCGCTTCCAGACGGTCAATCACACGCTGTGCGGGGATCAACTCTCCGACACGATCGTGGGACGCATCTATGAGTACGCGCCACTCGCGGAGTTCATCGCCCGGACCATCGGCGTGCCGCGGCTGTATCTGATGGACGATCCGCTCGCCCGCGTCAACGTGATGGAGTATCGGCCGGGCGAGGCGCTGAACTGGCATTTTGACCGGTCGCGCTACACCACAACGCTGCTGATCCAGGCGGCTGAATCGGGTGGGGAGTTCGAGTACGCCAGCGGCCTGCGCAGCGACGCGGACGAGAACTACGAGGGAGTGGGTCGATTTCTCGCCGGCGAGAATGACGCGCTGCGCATCAACCCGCTGCAGTCGGGCACGCTGAATGTGTTCGCAGGCCGTAACACGCTGCATCGGGTCTCGACGGTTCAGGGCGGCCGCTCCCGGCTCGTCGCGGTCTTCTCGTACTACGACCGGCCGGGCGTTCAGTTCTCGAACGAGGAGCGTCGGGGCTTCTACGGCCGTGCTGAGGCGCTGGCCTGAACCGCCCGTTTCGGCCTGCACCTAAACGGTGCAGTCGCACGCGTGCGTGCTGCCGCGTGGTGCGATGAGGGTCCGCCGCCGGCCCTGATCAATTGATCGGCCGCCTGCGTCCAAGCGCGCATCCGTCGGCGCCACGTCACGGCGCGCACCGAATCTTCGCGAACCGACATCAGCCCTAGGGATTCCGGCGCCTCGCCCGGCTGTTCGGTGTCAATCTTGCCCGCCGGGGTAGGATCCACTCTGCGAGTTCCGCTTTTCGGGGGATGTACGGTGCTCGCTCATCAACGCGGTAGCGCGGACGGCTGGCATCGCCAGTAACGCCGCGCAGGCATCCGAGTGGTGAGGGACTCCGGCGGACGAGCCGAGGCGCACGCGGCGTAACAAGAGCCCGGCGTCGAGCGATCATTGCGACAAGCACGACAAGCACATTACGCGGGGTAAGACGATGCATTCGCGCACGAAGGTGGCTGCCGCGGTCGCGGCAATTCTGAACGGGTCCGCACTTTGCGGCATCGCCCATGCCGCCGACGTCAATGTCGGCCAGGGAACGCAGCTGCAGCAGATCGTGGTTACCGCGACGCGCACGCGCGAGGGCATTCAAAATGTGCCGATCACCATGCGTGCGCTTTCGGCCGCGCAGCTGAGCGCACTGAATGCACCGACGCTGAACCAGTTCGTGCAGTACCTGCCGAACGTTACCGCCGCCGACGACGGACCGGGCCAGACGAACGTCATCATCCGCGGCGTCTCGGTCGGTTCGGACGACATCCAGGGTACCGGCATCATTGGCTCGCTGCCGACGGTGGCGACCTACATCGATGATGAGTCCGGACAGGCGCCGGGACGAAATCTCGACGTCTATGCGGCCGATTTGAACCGCATCGAGGTTCTGGAAGGGCCCCAGGGCACGCTGTTCGGCGCCGGCGCCGAGGCCGGAGTGGTGCGCTACATCACTAACAAGCCGAAGCTCAACGTAACCGAGGGAAGTTTCACCGCCGATTACGAAGTGACCGCGCACGGCGATCCCAGCACGGGCGCCACCGGGGTCATCAACCTGCC
>JAJXWE010000335.1 GCA_021781775.1 Pseudomonadota bacterium
CGCAGTCGCTCGCCCCGGCCGCCCGGGTCGCGCCAGCGCGATTCCAGCAGCCGCGTTGTGTTGTCGGCACGCTCGATGAACGTTCCGATGCGCGTGAAATGCAGCGCCTCGTCCCGCGGCAGCGTTGCCGAAAGCGTGCCGCGGATCCAGTGGACGCGATATTTCACCCACTCGAGAAATGCGCCTCGCGCCGAGTCGGGCAGCTCAGCGGTGAATGACAGAGACTCCAGGTAGACGCAGTTGAGTGCCTCCCAGACTTCCGAGGTGATGGTGCCGCGCACGGCCCGCGCGTTCTCGCGCGCGGCGCGCAGGCATGCCAGGATGCTGCCGGAATGCCCGCGATCGCTCGCCAGAAAGTCGAAGGCGGCGCGCGGCTCGAGCGCGGCGTGCTTGTCTCCGAAGGCGGCTGCGACGCCGAGGGAAATCAGGGTGGCCTGCCACCCCTGCAGCGCCGCCTCGGCGGTTCTCGGCAGCAGCGAAAGCCGCTGGTGTGCATCGAGCATGCGCGCAAGACTCTCGGCGCGCTCCAGGTAGCGCGACATCCAGTACAGATGATCGGCGGTGCGGCTGAGCATCCTACGATCCGAGCACCCAGGTGTCCTTGGTGCCGCCTCCCTGGGAGGAGTTGACGACCAGCGAGCCCTCGCGCAGTGCCACCCGCGTCAGGCCGCCGGGGACGATGGATATCTCTCGTCCGGACAGCACGAACGGGCGCAGGTCAATGTGACGCGGCGCGAGCTGCTCCAGGGCGAAGGTCGGTGCGGTCGAGAGCGCCAGTGTGGGCTGTGCGATGTAGCGCTGCGGATGCGCGCGGATCCGCTCCCGGAAGGCCTCGATTTGCGCCGCGCTGGCTGCCGGCCCGATCAACATCCCGTAGCCGCCCGCACCGTGCACTTCCTTCACCACCAGCTCGCTCAGGTGCTCGAGCACGTAGGCGCGGTCGCGCGCGTCGGCGAGGATCCAGGTCTGCACGTTCGCGAGCAGTGGCTCCTCGTCCAGGTAGAACCGGATCATGCGCGGTACGTAGGGGTAGATGGACTTGTCATCGGCGATGCCGGTGCCGATGGCGTTGGCGATGGTGAGGCGCCCGGCGCGGTAGGCGGTGAGCAGGCCCGGCACGCCCAGCGTCGAGTCCGGTCGGAAGGCGAGCGGATCGAGGAAGTCGTCGTCAACGCGGCGGTACAGGACATCGATGCGCTGTGGTCCGTGTGTCGTGCGCATGAACAGCGTCTCTTCCAGCACAAACAGGTCCTGCCCCTCGACCAGCTCAACCCCCATCTGCTGGGCAAGGAACGCGTGTTCGAAGTAGGCGCTGTTGTACATGCCGGGGGTGAGCAGGGCCACGGTCGGGTCGCTGACGTCCTGCGGCGCGACGCTTTTGAGGTTCTCGAGCAACTGGTCCGGGTAATGCTCCACCGGTTCGACGGCATGCCCGGCGAACAGCTCCGGAAACAGCCGCGTCATCATCTTGCGGTTCTCGAGCATGTACGAGACGCCGGAGGGAACCCGCAGGTTGTCTTCGAGGACACAGAAGCGCCCGTCTGCATCGCGAACCACGTCGATCCCGGCGATGTGTGCGTAGATGCCGCCTGGGACCGACACGCCCTGCATTTCCGGGCGGTATTGCAGGTTGCACAGCACCCGCTCAGGATCGATCACGCCGGCACGCAGGATGCGCTGCTCGTGATACACGTCGGCGATGAACGCGTTCAGTGCGCGGACCCGCTGCCGCAGACCCGCCTCCAGGCGGACCCACTCCGTCGCCGGGATGATGCGTGGCACGAGGTCGAAGGGGATAAGCCGTTCCGTGCCCTCGGTCTCGCCGTGGACCGCAAAGGTGATGCCGACGCGGTGGAACAGTGTGTCGGCCTCCATGCGCTTGTGGGCGAGGACCTGTGGGTCCTGCCCCTCAAGCCACTGCCAGAAGCTACGGCAGTGCGCGCGTGGCACACCGTCTGTCAGCAGCATCTCGTCGTAGGGGCGAACCGGCACTGTGTTCTCCCCAGGGCGGCCGATAGTGGCACTGGGTGCCTGATGCGAGGCAAGAACCATACCATGAGTGGATTTCAAATGAATTCAACGAGTTAGCGCGATGTAGCGGGCGGCCGCACGACCGCCGAGGGGCGTGGCGTGCCTCGCGCTGGTGCGCCCGGCCGCATGGCGCACCAATCTGGGGCCCAGTCCCGACGCGCACCGGACCATTCGCAAGTCACTGAAAATTAAAGAGCAATTGCTTCCATCGCCGCTCGCATCGCGTCGTCGTGCGGCCGGGCATCACAGGCCGTAAAATTCCGCTTCCCCTGACTGCCTTGCTCATGCCGCGCCACTACTACATCAAGACGTTCGGTTGCCAGATGAACGAGTACGACTCCGCCCGCATGGCGGACGTGCTGCATGCGGGCGTGGGCCTGACGCCGACCGAGGATCCCGCCGAGGCCGATGTGCTGTTGATGAACACCTGCTCAGTGCGCGAGAAGGCGCAGGAGAAGGTGTTCTCGTTGCTCGGCGAATGGCGTGGACTGAAGGCCCGACGTCCCGAGGTGCTGATCGGTGTCGGCGGCTGTGTCGCCAGCCAGGAGGGCGAGGCCATCACTGCGCGCGCGCCGTTCGTCGATCTGGTGTTCGGCCCGCAGACCCTGCACCGCCTGCCGGAGATGATCGCCGCGCTGCGGCGCACGGGCCGCTCGCAGGTGGACGTGAGCTTCCCGGAGATCGAGAAGTTCGATCACCTGCCCGCCCCGCGCGTGGAGGGCCGCTCGGCATTCGTGTCCATCATGGAGGGCTGCTCGAAGTACTGCAGCTTCTGCATCGTGCCCTACACGCGCGGCGAGGAAGTCAGCCGGCCGTTCGACTCGGTGCTCGAGGAGGTGCGAGCGCTCGCCGCGCAGGGCGTGCGTGAGGTGACCCTGCTCGGGCAGAACGTCAACGCCTACGCCGGGCCGATGAGCGACGGGGCCGAGGTCGATCTCGCCACGCTGATCCATCACGTCGCGGCGCTGCCCGAGGTCGAGCGGATCCGCTTCACCACCTCGCATCCGCTGGAATTCGACGACAGCCTCATCGAGGCGTACGCCAATGTCCCGAAGCTCGCCAACCACCTGCACCTGCCGGTGCAGAGCGGCTCGGACCGGATACTCGCGCTGATGAAGCGCGGCTACACCGCGCTCGAATTCAAGGACAAGGTGCGCCGGCTGCGCGCCGTTCGAGCCGACATCAGCATCTCCACCGACCTCATCGTCGGCTTCCCCGGGGAGAGCGAGCGGGATTTCGAGGCGACGCTCGCGCTGGTGCGCGATGCGAACCTCGACCAGTCCTTCAGCTTTCTCTATAGCCGCCGCCCGGGCACGCCGGCGGCGGCGCTGGCCGATGAGACGCCCGAGGCGGTCAGGCATGAACGCCTCAAGCGCCTGCAGGCGC
>JAJXWE010000336.1 GCA_021781775.1 Pseudomonadota bacterium
CTCCTTCACCAGCACGCCCTGGAAGGCTTCCGGATTGAAGCGGAACGTCGTGCAGCCCTTCAGCCCCTGCTCGTGGGCATACAGGTAGATGTCCTTGAACTTCTCGTACGGAAAGTCGGTGGGGACATTCGCCGTCTTGGAGATTGACGAGTCGATCCATCGCTGCGCAGCGGCCTGCACGTCCACGTGCGACTTCGGCGTAACGTCCTCGGAGGCAATGAAGTAGTCCGGGAGCCTCTCCGCTTCGTCGCTGGCGCCGGGCGTCGCATGGGGATTGACCAGCTCGCGATACGCCAGGAGCTCGAACGAGTACACGCCGATCTTTTCCTTGGTCTTCCGTCCAGGCCGGATCACGTTGCGGAAGTAATGATGCGCGAAGGACGGTTCGATTCCGTTCGAGGCATTGTTGGCGAGCGACAAAGAGATGGTGCCGGTCGGCGCGATCGAGGTGTGATGTGTGTAGCGGGCGCCGGTCTCGGCGAGCTCCTCGACCAGACGCGGCGCGATCTGCGCAATACGCTGCATGTAGCGGCTGTAGCGCGCGTGCAGGATGCGGCCAGGGATCTTGTCGCCCACCTTCCAGCCGTCGCGAATCATCTCCGGGCGCTTGCGCAGCATTTCGCTCGTGACCGCGAACTGTTCCGTCATGATCGGCGCAGGACCCTTTTCGCGCGCCAGCTCGAGGGCTTCTTCCCACCCCGCGATTGCCATTTCGCGTGCGGCATCTTCGGTGAACTTGACCGACTCCGGCGAGCCGTACTTCATCCCAAGCAGAGTCAGCGCGCTGCCAAGTCCGAGAAAACCCATGCCGTGACGGCGCTTGCGCATGATTTCGTCGCGCTGGCGCTCGAGCGGCAGGCCGTTGATCTCGACCACGTTATCGAGCATACGGGAGAAGATCTTGACCACCTGGCGATATTCGTCCCAGTCGAAGTGGGCATGATCCGTAAACGGATCGCGAACGAAGCGCGTCAGATTGACGGATCCCAGCAAACAACTTCCATACGGGGGAAGCGGCTGCTCGCCGCATGGATTGGTGGCGCGGATGTTCTCGCACCACCAGTTGTTGTTCATCTCGTTGACGCAGTCGATGAGAATGAATCCCGGCTCGGCAAAATCGTAGGTCGACGTCATGATGACGTCCCACACCCGCCGGGCCGGCAGCGTCTTGTAGATCTTGCAGGCGACGAGCCCCTCCCCGTTGACGACGTACTGGTCGTGCACCGGCCATTCGCGCCAAATGAACTTGCTCGCGTCGCCGAGATCGGGCTGATCCGACTCGCACTCCTTGCGCGAGAGCGGAAACGCCAGCTTCCACTCGCCGTTGCGGCGCACTGCCTGCATGAACTCGTCGGTGATCAGCAGCGACAGATTGAACTGCCGCAGCCGACCGTTCTCGCGCTTGGCCTTGATGAACTCCACGACGTCGGGATGACCGACGTCGAAGGTGCCCATCTGGGCGCCGCGCCGCCCGCCGGCCGATGAGACCGTGAAACACATCTTGTCGAAGATGTCCATGAACGACAGCGGCCCGGAGGTATGCGCACCGGCGCCCGACACGTACGCCCCGCGCGGACGGAGCGTGGAGAACTCGTAACCGATCCCGCACCCGGCCTTCAGCGTCAGGCCCGCCTCGTGGACCTTGCCGAGGATGTTGTCCATCGAGTCGTGGATCGTGCCCGAGACGGTGCAGTTGATCGTCGAGGTCGCCGGCTTGTGCTCGAGCGCTCCGGCGTTGGACGTGACGCGACCGGCCGGAATGGCCCCACGGCGTAGCGCCCAGAGGAATTGTTCGTACCACTGCTCGCGCAGCTCAGGACGCTCGACATCCGCCAGTGCGCGTGCGACGCGCTTGTAGGTATCGTCCATCGTCTTGTCGATGGCGGTACCATCTTTGGCGGTCAGCCGGTACTTCTTGTCCCAGATGTCGATCGACGCTTCCTGATAAGGAATGGCGTCGATGTCCTTTGATTCGATCTTCACAACGGTATTCATGTGTCCGCGGCGCCCCAAGTGTCTGCACACCGGATCACAGGGAATACGGGCGCGTGGAAAAGCGCGGGGCTGTGCACACCGCATCCGCCGGTGCACCGATCCACAGCCAGTATCCCCCTGAGCCTCCCCGAACGCGCGATCTCGTTCCCGCTGAGCGCGGACACAAGATCTTGTGTCGGGGTAAAGAGCCTAATGAGCACCCGGCCCTGCGTCAAGATTTAACCTTCGCCGCAAAGCGTCATTTATAGTCAGTAAAAACAGTGCCTTATGAAGAAAGCGGCTGTACGCGTCGCCCGATTTTTTTGTTGCGGCCCACATCGAGTCGCGAGCCATAACCCCAATATATTGTATCCATTGAGATTGCACAGGTTGTGCACAGCCTATCCCCACGACCCATACGGCCCAGTCCGCGGACGGGCGGCCCAAGCACAGCCCGCATCGTCGCAGCCAATTGCCCGGTGCCGCGCGCCGAGGTGCCTTGAAATACCCGGCTGCGTCCACAGATTGATTGCAACCCGGCAGACCGGTGCTGACTCAAGACACCATTATTAACTTGGAGGTTGGATCATGACTGTTGTTCGCTATCAGCCCTGGACGCTCATCGACAGCCTGCAGCGCCAGCTCGATCAGGCGTTCTCTCCCGACGCCGGCGACAGCGCTGCGGCGACGGATGTATCGTGGATTCCGCAGGTGGACATCTATGAGGAGGCCGGCCGGTACGTGGTCGTAGCCGACGTTCCAGGTGTCGAACCGAAGGACGTCCGCATCACCGCTGACAAGGGCCTGTTGACCATCCGCGGCGAGAAGCATGCCCGCGAGGTCCAGCAGGGCAACGCCCGTCAGCGGCTCGAGCGCCGCACCGGCGTGTTCGTGCGCACCTTCACGCTACCCGAGGGGGCCGACGTGGAGGCGATTACGGCCAGGCAGACACACGGCGTGCTCGAGGTGGTGATTCCCAAGCAGCCGCAGCTGCAACCGCGCAACATCGAGGTGCGCGCGGCCTGAGAATCGAAGGTCGACGCCCCGGGTGCGGTGCGCGCCGCACCCGGGGTGACCGCAAGGCGCCTTGCGAAGCGCGTATGAGGACTGCAGTGATGGCAGCGCCGATGAACATCTGCATCTTGGGCGGCACTGGGTTCGTCGGCGCCGCACTCCTCAACCGCCTGGCGCAGGCGGGCCACTGGGTCAGCGTACCGACGCGGGATCCGGAGCTGCACGCAGGGCTGCGCATTCTGCCGACGGTGCGCATGATCCGGGCCGACATCCACGATGCCCGCGTGCTCGACCGACTGGTTGCGAACGCCGATGCGGTGATCAATCTCGTCGGCATCCTCAACGAGCACGGCCACTCGACGTTCCAACATGTCCATGTCGAGCTCACGACGAAGCTGGTCGCGGCGCTGAAGGCCGGCCGGGTCCG
>JAJXWE010000337.1 GCA_021781775.1 Pseudomonadota bacterium
CAACGCGATGGTCAGCCAGCGCGGCGTGCTCAATCTGTTCCACTCCGACGCGCAGCGCGATGCATACGTGCGCCGCGGTAATGCGATGCGTCTGCACGGCGTGGATGCCGAGTTGCTCGATGCGGCGGACGTGCGCCGAATGCTGCCGCTGCTCGATTTCGACAACGCACGCTTCCCGATCCAGGGCGGACTGCTGCAGCGGCGCGGCGGCACGGCGCGCCACGATGCGGTGGTGTGGGGATATGCGCGGGCGGCCAGCGAGCGCGGCGTGGATATCGTGCAGAACTGCGAGGTGATCGGTCTGCTGCGCGAGGGCGATCGGATCTGCGGCGTGCGCACAACGCGCGGGGACATCGCCGCGAAGCGCGTCGCGCTCACCGTTGCCGGCCATTCCTCGCGGCTTGCGGCGATGGCCGGTCTGGCGCTGCCCATCGAGAGTCACGTGTTGCAGGCGTTCGTGTCCGAGGCAGTCAAACCGCTCCTTCCCTGCGTGGTGACCTTCGGGGCCGGGCACTTCTACGTCAGCCAGTCCGACAAGGGTGGACTCGTGTTCGGCGGCGACATCGACGGATACAACTCTTACGCGCAGCGCGGCAACCTGCCAGTCGTGGAGGATGTCTGCTCGGGGGGCATGGCTTTGATGCCGGCGATCGGCCGGCTGCGTATGCTGCGCTCCTGGGGCGGGATCATGGACATGTCGATGGACGGATCGCCGATCATCGATCGCACCCCGCTCGAGGGGCTGTTCCTGAATGCCGGCTGGTGCTATGGCGGGTTCAAGGCGACGCCCGCCTCCGGGTACTGTTTTGCCCACCTCCTGGCGCGCGGGGAGAATCACGCGCTCGCCCGGGCGTTTCGTCTCGACCGTTTCGCGAGCGGCAATCTGCTCGATGAGAAAGGTCAGGGGCCGCAACCGAATCTGCATTGAGAGCCCAGCGTGCGTATTGAATGTCCATTCTGCGGCGAGCGCGATCTCAGCGAGTTCACCTACCTCGGGGCGGCCCGGGAGTCTGCGGCGGGAGTAGCGGCAGCGCAATTTGCCGAGCCGCACGTGGCGGCGGTGTATCTGCGCAGCAATCCGGCCGGCGTGCACCGCGAGTTGTGGCGGCACGGCTATGGCTGCGGATCGTGGCTCGAAGTCACGCGCGATACGCGCACGCATCTGATCAGCGCGGTGCGACTCGCCAGGGAGGCGGCACCATGAATCCGCGCCGACTCGACGGCCCGGGGGCCATCCGCCGCGACCGGACGGTGTCCTTCACGTTTGACCGCAAGCATTACCGCGGTTACGAGGGCGACACGCTTGCGTCGGCACTGCTCGCCGCGGGCGTGACGGTGGTGGGGCGCTCGTTCAAGTACCACCGCCCGAGGGGCATTCTGAGCGCCGGCTCGGAGGAGCCCAACGCGCTGGTCGAGCTGCGCAGCGGTGCGCGTCGCGAGCCGAACACGCGCGCGACGACCGTCGAGCTGTTCGAGGGTCTCGAGGCGTGCAGTCAGAACGCCTGGCCGTCGCTTCAGTTCGACTTCGGCGCGATCAACTCGCGGCTCTCGCGATTGCTGGTCGCCGGCTTTTACTACAAGACCTTCATGTGGCCTGCGGCCTGGTGGGAGAAGCTGTACGAGCCGGCAATCCGGCGCGCGGCAGGCCTGGGGCGGGCGAGCGGCGCTGCCGACCCGGACGAGTACGAGACGGTCCACGCGTTCTGCGATTTGCTGGTGATTGGCGGGGGTCCGGCGGGACTCGCTGCGGCGCTGGTGGCCGGCCGCTCGGGGGCGCGCGTTGTGCTCTGCGACGAGGACTTTCTGCTCGGCGGACGGTTGAACGGCGAGCGTCACCTGATTGACGGTGAGCGCGCCTCGGCCTGGGCGCGGCGCACAGTGGCGGAGCTGCGATCACTGCCGGAGGTCCGGGTACTGCCACGCACCACGGTGTTCGGCGCCTACGACGGCAACACCTTCGGTGCGATCGAGCGCGTGGCCGATCATCTGCCCGTTCCGCCGGCGCACCAACCCAGGCAGCGCTACTGGAAGATCGTCGCGCGGCGTGCGGTGCTCGCCGCGGGGGCCCAGGAGCGCTCGATCGTATTCGGCGGCAATGATCGACCGGGCATCATGCTCGCCTCGGCCGTGCGAACGTACCTCAACCGCTTCCGAGTGACACCGGGACGGCGCATCGGGATATTCACCAGCGGCGATGACGGCTGGAGGACGGCTGTGGATCTCGTCGCCGCGGGGGTGGAGGTGGCGGTGATCGTCGATGCGCGCCGTTCGATCCCCGCGGCGCTGCTCGAGCAGGCGCACCAGTACGGCATCGAGGTGATGCAGGGGGCGCAAATCCTCGGTACACGGGGGGGCAAGCGCATCGAGTCAGTCGAGGTGCGCGATGCAGGCGGCCGACTGCACCGGGTGCAGCTCGATGCCCTCGCGGTCGCCGGTGGCTGGAGTCCGCAAACGGCACTCTCGACGCATCTGGGGGGGCGGCCCCGCTGGAGCGAGGCAGTCAGCGGCTACGTGCCCGGGGAGCTGCCGAGGTCGATGCGGGCGGTCGGCGCGGCGGTTGGTGAGTTCTCGCTCTCGGGCGCGCTACGCTCGGGAGCCGAAGCCGGTTTGGATGCGGCGCAGACGGCGGGCTTCGTGTCCGAGCTGCCAACGTGGCGCACCGAGGAGGAGAGCACGGGGTCCGCCGCGCTGTGGTTCGTGAGTGAGCTGCGCGGCAAGGCGTTCGTGGATTTGCAGCACGACGTGACGGCTGAGGATGTGGCGCTGGCGGCGCGCGAAGGCTTCCGTTGCGCCGAGCACCTCAAGCGCTATACGACCCTTGGTATGGGCACCGATCAAGGCCGGACCGCTCAACTGAACGGGCAGGCGCTACTTGCGGCCCTGACGCAGCGCGAGCTCGGGCAGCTCGGCACCATCGCTTCCCGTCCCCCCTTCACGCCGGTGGCGATCGGTGCCCTGGCCGGTCGGGCGCGCGGCACGGAGTTTCGTCCCTGCCGGCGCACGCCGAGTCATCAGTGGGCCGAGACGCGCGGGGCGATCTTCGTCGATGCGGGCCAGTGGCGGCGCGCCAGATGGTTTCCCCTGCCGGGGGAGATCGACTGGCAGCGTACGGTGAACCGGGAGGTGCAGGCCGTTCGCACCGCAGTGGGAGTCTGCGACGTGTCGACGCTCGGCAAGATCGACGTGCAGGGCGAGGATGCGACCGAGTTCCTGGAGCGCTTGTACGCCAATACCCTGGCGACGCTCGCGGTCGGCCGGGTGCGTTACGGCCTGCTGCTGCGCGAGGACGGCATCGTGCTCGATGACGGCACCGTGGCGCGTCTCGGGCAGAGCCACTATCTGCTCTCGACGAGCACTGCGCATGCCGCCGCGGTGATGGCGCACCTGACGCATGCCCAGCAGGTGCTCTGGCCAC
>JAJXWE010000338.1 GCA_021781775.1 Pseudomonadota bacterium
TTCGAGCATCTGCGCTCGCGGCAGATTGAATTCATCAAGGCGGTGAAGGATTCCGAACCGGCCGAGCTGATCGACGCGTACGGCCGGGCGCTGGTGTTCTATGGTCATCCCTACTCCCAACCGGTGCACGGCAGTGAGTCGTCCCTTGCCCGAATCACGCACGCCGACGTGCTCGAGTACTATCGGACACACTTCGCGGCCGATCGGTTGATCGTGGTGCTTGCCGGAGACCTCGACGTGCAGCAGGCCGAGCAAGCGGTGAGCGCGGCAATCGACTCCTGGCCGCGTGCCGGCGTGCGCGCAGCGCTGCCGTCGTCACCGCCCTGCGCCCGTCGGGTGTTGCTGGTCGATGCACCGGGTGCGACGCAGACGCACTTCTGGCTCGGCACCACCGGCGTCGATCGCCATTACCCGCGCCGCGCGGCGCTCGATCTGGTCAACACGCTGTTCGGCGGCCGATTTACCTCGCTGCTCAACGCCGAGCTGCGCATCAAGTCCGGACTGTCGTACGGAGCGCGCTCGAGCTTCGTGCGCGGCAGCGTCGCGGGCGAATTCGCCATTCGCTCGTTTGTCGAGACCGCCAAGACCGGTCGCGCGATCCGACTGGCGCTACAGGCGCTGGAGCGGCTGCATCGCGAGGGCGTGAGCGCTGAGATGCTCGAATCGGCGCAGGCTTACACGCTGGGTCAGTATGCGCTGGGATTGGAAACCGCTGCCGATTGGGCCGGTGCGCTCGCCGATATCGAGTTCTTCGGCCTCGGCACCCGCTACATCGACGATTATCCGGCCCGGCTCGCCGAGGTGGACCCCGAGGCGGCGCGCACGGTGATTGCCGAGGCATTCCCGACCCCGGAACGTCTGACGCTCGCGGTGATCGGAGATGCCGAGCGGATTGCCGCGCAGTTGACCGAATTCGGCCCCGTCGACTCCATGCGCCTCACCGACCCGGCCTTCAGTCCCGGTGCGGCGGGAGACGAAGCGCTGCCGTGAGGGGGTATGGGGGCTTCCTCGGCCCGGCCCGCGCTCGGCCTGGCTCCGGGCCGTCCCTCCTGTTGCTGCTTTATCCGCTGTGGATTCCGGGGGACGGACCGCGCTCTGGAGGGGGGGTGAGCATCGTTCCGTCCCCCGGACCCGTTCGGACCGCCGGGCGCGAGGTGGATTCCGGGAGACGCAGCGGTCTCATGAGGGGGGGAGAGCCCGCCCCGTCTCCCGGATCCGTCAACTGCCGCTCGCGTGTTCCTCCGGCGGATGTGATCGTAATGCGCTCAGATCATCGACGACGAAGCCGGCCTGTGGCGCGAGCCAGTGCGCACTGGCGAGATCCGCCTGTGCGCCACGCGCGTCGCCGGACAGCCAGCGCAGCACCGCCCGGTCGGCATAGGCCGCAGCCAGGGCGCGGTCGGCGCCCGAGGCGCTCGACGTGCTCCACGGTTCGGACTCGAGGCGTCGCTGCGCGGCGGAGCGAACGGCGGCATCGCAGGCGACGTGCGCATCCTGCCAATGTTGTGTCATGGTCCATGCCACGCAGCTGTTGGCGTTGAATTTCGTCGAGTCGCCTTGAGTGTCACCATGCACGCGCAGTTGCTGCGCTGCAGCGGGGTATCGGCCGGCGAGTAGATCTTGTCCGCCCGGGCCTGCGCCATATGCGGTCAGGACGAACGGATGGTATTGCGTGGCCGGGCGCGCTGCGGCCGGTGCCGCCAGCGAGATCCCGACGCACAGCGCCAGGGACAACGTGCTCAGCGTACGGTGGTGCGACAACATGATTGACTCTCCCATCGGCGGCTGTCTGTTAGGGCGACTCGTCAACGTGGAGCCAGCATAGGCGGCGGGAGGAACGGTCACAAACGAAAAGAATTGAGCGATGCATGAGTTTGACTCAATCAACACGGGCTCACTTGGGTGCTCGCACCGAACTCCTCGAGCATCCAATCGGCCAGCGCGCGCACATCCGGTTTGTCACCGTCTTTGGCGCGACTGACCAGATAATAGGCGTCGGCGGTGGTCAGCTCGACGGCGAAGATCCGCGCCAGCGCCCCCGAACGAAAGCGGTCCGCACAGTGCGCCGTGGGTACGAGCGCCACGCCGATGCCGTGCTCGGCCGCGCGTACCACGGCGTGCATGGAGTCGAGCTCGAGCACGCGGCTCGGCTCCGGCGCTTCGATGCCGACCTCTTGCGCCCACGCGCTCCAGGCGCTGGCGGACGGCTTGTGGACGAGCAGGGTAAGCTCCCGGAAAACTGTGCTGCCCAGGCGCGCGACCGCCGGCAGATGCCGCGGCGCACACACCGCGGTCAATGACAGCGGAAAAAGTCGTACGCACTGCACGCCCTGTGGTTCCGCGTCGAGCAGCAGGACTGACACGTCGACGCCGGCCGAATGAATCTCGGGGCGTGGATCATGCGAGTCGATGTGGATATCGAGTTGCGGATGTCGCGCGCAGAACGCGTCGAGTCGCGGGATCAGCAGCTCGCTGGCGAAAAACTGCGGCAGCATCATGCGCACACTGCGCCGGCCGCCGCCGCGCGCGATCTGCGCGACGCTGCGATCGAGCGCCTCGAGCAGCGGCTCGACTTCCTCGAGCAGCGTCGCGCCGGCGCGCGTCAGCTCGAGCGAGCGCGGCCTTCGCTCGAACAGGCGCAGCCCGAGCGTCTCCTCGAGCTCCTTCATCTGGTGGCTCACCGCCGATGGCGTCAGGTACAGCTCATCAGCGGCGAACTTGAAGCTACGGTGCCGCGCGGCAACGCAGAAGACCCGCAGGCTGCGGGTCGGCGGTGGACGGGAGAGGCGCATCAGTGCGGTCATCGGGACATCGTGTGAGCGATGTATTGCAATCGGTGTGCCATGGCCGCAAGTGCTGTAAAACGCCGGTAGAGGTGCATCTGCCGAGGGCCCGCCGGCACGCTGCCTCGAAATGGACGCGAGCGGCGGCGTGCTGCACCAATTCGGGGCGCGGCGCCGACGGCCGCGCGCCGGCCGAGTTTTTTACTGGCCGAAGCGCTCCGTGGGGTCGATCAGATACTCCGCCTCTTCCGGAGTATCGGCGCGGCCTAGTGCGGCGTTGCGGTGCGGAAAGCGCCCGAAGCGGCGGATGATCGCGTGGTGCCGCTCGGCGGACACGCGCGCGTCGGCGAAGAACGGGCGCAGCTCACTCGGTGCCTCCTCGAGGAGCCGTCGGAACGCGGCGACCGACTCTTCCTGCACGTCCAGCCGCTCGGCGTGCTGCAGCGGCACGCACAGGAACAGCCGCTCGAGCGGCGAGAGCGCGGCGTCGGCCGCCGCCTGGATCCCCGAGAGCGCAAGTTCTAGCGCAGGCGCATCGGTTGCAAACGCACGGGCAGTACCACGGTAGGCGTTGCGTGGGAGTTGATCGAGCAGCAGGATCAGCGCGAGACGCCGGTGGGGGCTCGCGG
>JAJXWE010000339.1 GCA_021781775.1 Pseudomonadota bacterium
GTGCTGCGGGAATTTGCCGAGAGCGGCGGGTCGCTGCTGCTCGCGGCGCGCGCACCGCCGGCGCTGCTCGCGTGGTCACTGCCGGATCTCGCCTCGAGGTGCGCTGCCGCGGCGGTCTTTCAGCTGCGTCCGCTCGATGAGAGCGAGCAGCATCAGGCGCTGCAACTGCGCGCGCGGCTGCGCGGGCTCGAGTTGCCTCAGGAGACGGTGCGCTGGCTGCAGCGGCGGTTTCCGCGCGACATGCGCCGGCTCTATGGGTTGCTCGATACGCTCGATGAGGCGGCCCTCGCCGCCCAGCGGCGCCTGACGGTGCCGTTCATCCGCGAGGTGTTGGCGCGGCTCGAGACGCGTTAGACTGAAGTTGTTCCGCGTCGCGCGAGAAAATCCGTTGTCGTTCAGGCAGTTAAGGAAACATAGGCTGTGAGCTGAGTGGCTACACGGTGATTTGCTGCAGCAGTTGCAGCGCGCGATGTTGAGTATCGGTCGGTGTCGTGAGGATCTGGAATGCGGGCGAGGCGGTTTTCGCGCCGCGGGTGAGGCAGGTATTGCGCACGACCGTCGCGAGGTCCTGAAGCAACGTGCGGAAGCTGTGCACGGGGGAGCCGTCCTCGAGGGTGCGCTCGGCAATTTTCTCCAGTGCTTCCTGGGAGCGTTGGGCGGGCGCCACCGGATCGCGGTCATTCTTCGCCTCGAGATCCTCGTCAGCGAAGAGCAGCTCGCGCCAGGCTTCGCGCATGTGCCACTCGACGTAGTAGGCGAGCATGCACAGGAAGATGTGGGCGCGGACCCGGTCCTCGAGGCGGTGATGGATGGGGCGGATCTTCAGGTCCACCGTTTTCAGTGATCGGAAGGCGCGCTCGACCTCACAGAGTCCCTTGTAGCTGCGCACGGTGTCGGCGGTGCCGAGCTGCTTCTTCGGCACGTTGGTTCGTATGACGTAAATCCCGTCGAGCGCCGCCTCGGCGGCGACGTTGTCGTTTAGGATCCGGAACTCGAACCGCCGGTCCTCGACCGTGAGCTCGAAGTGCTTGGCGACCTTGTACTTGTTCACCACCCGTCCGATGCGCACCCCGATCTTCGCCTTGCCGCTCAAGCGCCCGGCGGCCACGCTCGCGCGCACCTTCTCGAGCTCCTTCTGCGTCGCCTCGAGGAGCGAGAGGCGCTTGTGCGCGCGCAGCTTCGCGAGCTCGGGGTTGCGACAGGCGATCAGCCGCTCTCCCGGATACTCCTTGTGCGTGAGCTCAAAGAGCTGCCGCTGATCGAACAATCCCAGCTGCAACGCTTCCCCTTCCACCAGGGAGCGGATCTGACTGCTCTTGAGCGCGGTGATCCAGGAGAGCCCCTCGAGCTCGCAGAGCTCTCCGATCGCCTTGTGCGAGATCATGCCCCGATCGCCCACCAACACCACCTGCTCGAGCCCGAACTGCTCGCGCAGCTTCTTCACTTGTGGCATGAGCGTCTTGGCATCCCCGGTGTTGCCCTCGTAGACCGAGACCGCTACCGGGCAGCCGTTGCGCGCGCTCAAGAGTCCGTAGTTCACCTGGAGCTTGTTCTTCTTGCCGTCGCGGTTGTGCCCGATCTTCGCCAACGGACAGTGCGTGCCCTCGAAGTAGCTCGAGGACAGGTCGTACAGCGCTAGCGCCCCCTCGCGCAAATGCCGGGCGGCGAGCTTGCGCTCGATCGCCCCCTGACGATCGAGCAGCCAGTCCATCGCCGCGTAAAGATCGTGTTCGTCGGCTCCCGCGACGCCGAACTCCTCGGCCAGCGTTGTCGTATGCCACCAGCGAGTGGTGGCCAGCTTCGTGTGCGGCTCGAGTACCCGCGCGGCGACCATCGCGCACACCCGCTCGCGCTCGGGGCTGCCTCGCGAGGCGAGCAAGCCCTCAAAACCGAGCCGCTGCATGGCTACACGTACCGCCTGCACCGCCCCATGCGGGCGCGAGCGCAGCACCTCGAACAGCTCCGCCACCGGCCGCACCGCCACTCCGGAGAGCACCGCGCGGAGGGCCTCGATCTGCTCGTCAGAGAGCCCCGAGAGGTTCGCCAGCGTGCGTTTGCGCACCTTCTTGCCCTGGCGGTATGACTCGCGCAGCAGGTACGTGGGGCGCGAGGTACGGTTCGGAACGGCATCGATATGCATGGCTACATGATGCCGTAACTGCAACCATTATGCAAGCTGGAATGGCAACTTTACATGGCTACACTATGCGCCAGAAAAACCCCACCTCGCTCGCTCAAATGACGGAAATCTCAGCCCTTCAGACCCCTCAAGCGCCCGGCAATGAAAGACAACTTAGGGCTAGCTGTCCGTGCCGCAGCCTCAACGGCAGGGCGGGCCGTGCCCGATTCTCGATCCATCGCGGCCAGGGGCGCCTCGGGGTGAGGCCTGCGCAGCGCGCCAGGTCGAGAAAAAAGCGCCCGGGGGGCCCTTCGGGATTGAAGAAATACCGACCGTCGAAGTGATCCGACGGCGGGCCATCGTGGCCGGGGCCGCCTCTGAGGGATCGCAGCAGCGCGCGGGTCTTCCACAGGAAGCCTGGCGTCGCCGGCCCAACGAGCGGGTGGGCGGCGATCAACCCGACATCCACCGGAAGGGCGGCGGTGCCCGGGACTGTGGACAATGCGGTCTCGATCGTCAACCCGGTGCTCCTCGAGCACATCCCCGCGATGCGTTGGAACGGCTGCGCCGATGTCAGAGGAGACTATGCGACGAACGTGAAGATATTGTTGCAACGCGATGTTTTTATGAGCCCCTATGGGCGGACTCACGCCCGATGGAGGTCAGCCTGAGGAAGGGGGCCGGCTACGCCATGCAGGGATCGTGGTTGCGGATGCTGCGCTCGCCGCGCGCCCGGATGATCTCGTCGTGCTTAAGCGCCGCGGATGCGATATCCGCCAGGCCGGCCTCCATGCTTGGCAGAATCTGAGAGGTTGGTGGCGCGATGCGAGCGGTGCGCACGCTGTCGTCCGCGCACTTGATGTTGGGCTCCATAATCGGCAGGACGATGCCGTCGTTCCCGAGCCGCAGCGCTGTCCCGACACCGCCAATCATCCGGCTTTCGGGTCCGCGGTGCTCGCCCGGACAGACCTGCCGCACTGACATGACCTACCGGTCCTCGGTGCACCCGGCGGCCCGGCGCAAGGCGCGCTGGGGTGGCGGCGCCTCACGAGGTGCCCGCGCGCGCGAGATGCCGTTCCCGGCGCAGCAGCGCCGCAGCCAACGGTACGGTCGTCAGCAGGATGAGCGCGAGCGCGCTCAGAGTCGGGGTCGCGCCGAAGCGGCTGATCGCCTCGAGGCCGGTGATCGGGCCGAAGCTGCCGCCGATGTCTCCCAGCACCTGATACATGCCGATCGCCCGGCCATAACGGTCGGGACTCACCAGGTCCCCCATGATGACGATCAA
>JAJXWE010000340.1 GCA_021781775.1 Pseudomonadota bacterium
GAGCCGGTCGAGCAGCTGCTCGCGGCTGAACACCCGCTCTGGGTGGGTCATGAAGAACTCGAGCATGCGGTACTCGGTCGGACCGAGCGCGACGGTCTGCTCCCCAACGGTGATGCGCTGCCCCTGCTGGTCGAGCTTCAGCGCCTCGAACTCGACCACGTGATCCAGACTGACCGCCCCGGAACGGCGCAGCACCGCGTTGATGCGGGCCACGAGCTCGCGCGGCGAGAACGGCTTGGTGACGTAGTCGTCGGCGCCGGTCTCGAGCCCTGCGACCTTGTCGCCCTCCTCGGCGCGCGCGGTCAGCATGATGACCGGCAGCTCGCGTGTCTCGCGGTCGCGCTTGAGGGTACGGGTCAGCTCCAGGCCGCTCATGTCCGGCAGCATCCAGTCGATCAGGACGAGATCGGGGCGCTGGTCGGCGAGCGCCTCGCGCGCCTCACGATAATCGACCGCCTCGCGGACCTCAAATCCGGCGCGGCGCAGGCCGAAGGCGATCATCTGGCGGATCGCCGGTTCATCTTCCACGATGAGGATTCGTTTTGCCGTCATGATGTCCGCCCTGGAAGCGCGGCTATTTGAAGGCAGCTGTGTTGCAGAATCATGACAGTGCAGCATATCTGTCACGGTGCCGGAGGTTGCGCGACCGTGTCACGGACATACACCGGAACTGCCTCCTCGGGCGCGAGCAGCCGCCCGGCCCGCACCTCGGGCACCGCCAGCTGCAGAACCTCCCGCGCGCTCGGCAGCAGCTGCTCCCAGCCCGCCGGCACGGTCACGCCGGTGTGCGCGGCAAGCTGTGGATAGGCGGTAAAGCCACGCCCCGCGCCGCAGGCGCCGCGCCACTCGCTGCCGAGCGCGCCCGGCGCCCCGACCCGCTCCGGGCTCTCGGGCTCGGCCAGTGCGCCCTGGCGCGCGTAGAGCGCCCAGTACACCTCGCCCATGCGCGCATCATTGCACACCAGCACGCGCTCCACGCTGTGCTCCAGCCCGAGCGCACGCTGCGCTACGGCGCGCAGATCCGACACCGCCACCACACCGAGCCCGGCCCCGAAGGCGAGTCCCTGTGCGACGCTCGCGGCCAGGCGCACTCCGGTGAAGGAGCCCGGGCCGCGGCCGAAAGCGAGCGCATCGAGCGCCCCGAGCGAGAGGCCGGCCTCGACGAGCAGCGCATCGATCATCGGCAGCAGATGCTCGGCGTGACCGCGCGGGGTCTCGAGCTGCCGCTCGAGCAGCTGCTCGCCGATCTGCAGCGCCGCCGAGCAGTTCTCGGTGGCCGTATCGAGCGCGAGCAGCCTCACGGGACCGCCTCCCGGGGCAGCGTCGTGCCCAAGCGCCGGCCGAGGAACTCGACGGCATCGGCCTGGCGGTGGGTGCGGGTCATCGGCGGCAACGCCGCGAGCAGCACCTTGCCGTAACCGCGCGTGCCGAGCCGCGGGTCGCAAATGGCCACGACCCCGAAATCCTGTTCGCTGCGGATCAGCCGGCCGACGCCCTGTTTCAGAGCCAGCGCCGCCTCGGGCAGCTGGTAGTCGCGGAAGGCGTTGGCGCCGGTGGACTCCAGGTGCGCGATGCGGGCGCGCACCAGCGGATCATCCGGCGAGGCGAACGGCAGCTTCTCGATGACGACCAGCCGCAGCGCATCCCCCTTGACGTCCACGCCCTCCCAAAAACTCGCCGTGCCGAACAGCACCGCGTTGCCGTCGGCGCGGAACGCCTGCAGCAGCCGCTCGCGCGGCGCCTCGCCCTGCACCAGCAGCCGCCAGCGCGCGAGCGGTGCGCCGGCGGCCCGCCACAACGCGGCGGCCCGCTCGAGCGAGCGATGGCTGGTGAACAGCACGAAGGCACCGCCATCGGCGGCCTCGACCAGCGTGCGCGCCACCCGCAGCACCGCGGTCAGGTGCTCCGGGCTGTGCGGCGCGGGCAGCGCTTCGGGCAGGTACAGCAGACTCTGGCGGGCGAAGTCGAAGGGACTGTCGATCCTCAGCGTGTCCGCCTCGGTGAGGCCGAGGCGGCTGGTGAAATGACTGAAGTCCTCCCCGAGCGAGAGCGTCGCCGAGGTGAAGATCCATGCGCAGGGGCGCGCGCGCACCAGTCCCTGGAAGCGCGGCGCGATATCGAAAGGCATCAGGCTGAGCGTGAAGCCGCGGCGCAGCGGCTGGACGCAGCGCGCCCCCTCGAGCGAGTCGAGCGAGACAATGCGCTCGAGAATCGCCGCGAGCTCCGCGGAACGCTCGGCGAAGGCGGCGAGCGGCGCTTCGGGCTCCCCGCCGCGCAGCCGCTCGGTGAGCTCCCCGAGGTGCGCGCGCAGGCGCGCGAGGTCCGCGCCGAGCAGCGGCTCGGCCTCCGCCCATTCGAGCCGACCGCCGCGTCCCTCGAGCGCCTGCGCCACGTGCGCCAGGCAGGCGCGCACCGCCCCGGTGGTCTCGAGCAGCGCCCGCGCCGGCGCGCCGCCCTGGCGCACCCGTGCCTCGAGGTCGGCGAGCAGCGTCTCGATCCGCCGGCTACCGACCTCGGCACCGAAGAACTGCGTGGCCAGATCGGCGATCTGGTGCGCCTCATCGAGGATGACGGCATCGGCTGCACCGAGCAGATCGCCGAAGCCGTCCTCCTTCAGCGCCAGATCCGCCAACAGCAGGTGGTGATTGACGATGACCACGTCGGCCTCGATCGCGGCTCGGCGCGCGAGCGCGACGTGGCAGCGCGAGAGCTCCGGGCAGCGCACCCCGAGACAGTTGTCGCGGGTCGAGGTCACCTCGCCCCACACCGGATCGGAGTCGGCGAGCCCGCTGACCTCCGCCAGGTCGCCGCTGCGGGTGTTCAACGCCCAGCGCCGGATGCGCTCGAGGGGCGAGACGGCCATTGCGTCCTCGCCGGCCAGCGGCAGGGGCAGCGCGCTCTCGCCAGGTCCGAGGCGGTAGCGGCAGAGGTAATTGGAGCGCCCCTTCAGCAACGCCACCGTGGCCGGCCGGCCGAGTGCGCGGGCCACCAGCGGCAGATCCTTGGCGTAGAGCTGGTCCTGCAGGGTGCGCGTTCCGGTGGAGATCAGCACCCGGGCGCCGGAGAGCAGCGCCGGCACCAGGTAGGCGAAGGTCTTGCCCGTGCCGGTGCCGGCCTCGATGACCAGTGCCTCGCGCTGGGCGATGGCCGAGGCAACGCGCTCGGCCATCCGCCACTGCGGCTCGCGGACGGTGAAGTCCGGCAGCGCGGCCTCGAGCGGACCGGCGGGCCCGAAGATGTCCTGAAGATCCAGCATCCAGCCATTGTACGGTGCCCGCACGCCCGATCGCCGCGCCGGTGTGGTCCGACCAGGGTCTGCCGCCCGCAGGGCAGTGTGCGATTATGGAACAAATCGGCTTCTATTATCGTACTTTATGAGATGGGCTCCGGTGCGCGGCTA
>JAJXWE010000341.1 GCA_021781775.1 Pseudomonadota bacterium
TTTTCGTGCAGTGGCGCCGGCTGCGCCGCTATGCGCACGCGCGCGGCGTGCGCCTGTTCGGGGACCTGCCGTTCTATGTCGGGCCGATGTCCGCGGAGACTTGGGCGGACCGGGCGCAGTTCCAACTGGATGAGACCGGTCGGCCCGCCGCCGTCGCGGGGGTACCGCCGGACTATTTCTCAGCACTGGGTCAGGTCTGGGGCAACCCGCTCTACGACTGGCCGGCGATGCAGCGCGACGGATTCACGTTCTGGCGGGCGCGGCTCGGGGCCCAGCTCGAGCGTCTCGATGTGCTGCGAATCGACCATTTCCGAGCATTTGCAGCGCACTGGGCGGTGCCGGCGGGCGCTCCCGATGCGCGCGGCGGAGCATGGTGCCCGACCCCCGGGCGCGAGCTGCTCGAGCGGGTCCGCCGCGAGTGCGGGGAGCTGCCCATCGTGGCGGAGGATCTGGGCCTGATCACCGCGGACGTCACGGCGCTGCTCAAGGATTTCGCCCTGCCGGGAATGCGCGTGCTGCAGTTCGGGTTCGACGGCTCACCCGATAATTCGCATCTGCCGGCCAATATCGAACCGGACAGCGTGGTTTATACCGGCACGCACGACAACGACACCGCCCTCGGCTGGTACCGTAGTCTGGATGAGCACACGCGAGCCTACGTGGACCGTACACTCGGCGTCACTGTCGAGTCGATGCCCGAGGGGATGGTGCATGCGGCACTGGCGAGCACCGGGCGGCTCGCGATCATTCCCATGCAGGACCTGCTCGGCCTCGGCAGCGAGGCGCGGCTGAATGTCCCGGGAACCCAGAACGAGAGCAACTGGCATTGGCGGTTGCCACCGGGCGCGCTGCGCAACGACAGCGCGCGGCACTGGGAGCAGATCAACCGCCAGTGCGGGCGGGCGTAAGCAACTCCGGCCGCGCCGGTCAGCCGACTGCCCGCGCGCGACGGCGCACCCACACCGGCAGATGCCCGTCGGCGCCGGATTGGTAGGCGCGGCGGATCTCATCGAGCGCCTGGCGGCAGGCCTCAAGGTCCTGGTCCGGCCTCGGCACCATGGCATTGAAGCCGCAGCGGCCGAGCCAGAACATCAGGTCGCGCACGACATCGCCCACCGCCCGCAATTCCCCGGCGAAGCCCAGCCGGTTGCGCAGCAACGTCGCCTGGGTGAGCGCCCTTCCGTCGGCGAACTTCGGAAACTGCAGTGCGATCAGCGGGAGCGCGGCAATCTGCGGGTAAAGCGCTTCGACGTCCTCGGTGTTGGGCAGCAGCACGCCGATGGGAGCTGCGCCGCCCGGACCAGCCCGCTCGTCCCGCCAGCGGGCGAGCGGGACGATCAGCCGGCCGCCCGTCGCAGTGGCGGCACCGTCTGCGGCGATCGTCCAGTCGTCCTCGACGATGGCGCGGTCGCGGATGATGCGGCTCATGCGGCGGCCGCCTCCGGGTCGCTCTCGGTGCCGTACAGGCTGACCTTGAACGGTTCGCTGCCCACGCGCCGATAGCACTCGATGAACGTCTCCTCATCGTCGCTGCGCAGAGCGAGATACGCGTGGATCAACCGTTCGATGCCGTCGGCGATCTCCTCGCGTCCGAGCGCCCGGCCGAGTCGCTCGCCGATCGCTGCGTCGTTGCCCGGGCTGCCGCCGAGGGTGACCTGGTACCATTGTTCGCCGTGCTTGTCGACGCCGAGTACGCCGATGTGCCCGACGCTGTGGTGACCGCAGCCGTTCATGCAACCGCTGAGCGCTATGCGCAGCGGTCCCACCTCGTACTGTGCATCGAGCGAGTCGAAGCGCTGGTAGATCTCGTGAGTCAGGCCGATCGTCCCCGCGTTGGCGAGGCCGCAAAAATCCAGCCCGGGGCAGGCGATGACGTCAGTGGTCAGACCGATGTTGGGCGTGGCCAGCTGCGCGGCATCGAGAAGCCGCCACAGTGCGTACAAGTCGCGCTCGGCCACATCGGCGAGCACGAGGTTCTGCTCGTAGGTCGAGCGCAGTTCGCCGAAACTGTACGCATCGCACGCCTCGGCCAGCACGTCGAGCTGCTCGGCGGTGCAGTCCCCGGGAGCCCGCTCCGGTGCCTTCAGCGAGACGAAGACCGCGCGGTAGCCCGGCATCCGGTGCCCGCGCACGTTGCGCCTCAGCCAGGCGGCGAAGCCGGCGTCACGCCCGGCGAGCGGCGCAAGATCGGCCTTGGCGTCGCTCTCGGGGCGGTAGGGTGGGGCACTGAAGTGCCCGCGCATCAGAGCGATGTCCTCGGGCAGCAACCGCAGCTGCTCGGCCTCGGCACTGGCGAGGATACGCGCGTATTCCTCCTCGATTGCAGCGCGGAAGCGCTCGATGCCCCACTCGCGCAGTACGATCTTGATGCGCGCCTTGTGGATATTGTCCCGCCGTCCGAAGCGGTTGAACGTGCGCAGGATGGCCGTCGCATACATCAGCAGATCGGCCTCGGGCACGAACTCGTTCATCAGCTCGCCGAGCATCGGCTGGCGGCCGAGCCCGCCGCCGACGAAAATGCGGTAGCCGGTCTGGCTGCTGCGACGCAGAACGTGCACGGCCGCATCGTTGGTCCGGGTGGCGGCGCGATCCACCGAAGCACCGGTGAAGCCAAACTTGAACTTGCGCGGCAGCCAGTAGAATTCGGGGTGCAGCGCCACGAACTGGCGCAGCAACTCACAGTAGGGGCGCGGATCGACGCTCTCGTCCTCGGCGACCCCCGCGAGGTAGTCGCAGGTGATGTTGCGGGTGTCGTTGCCGCAGGCCTGGATGCTGTGCAGCTGCACCTCGGCGAGCTCGCCGAGCAGGTCCGGAATCTGCTCGAGCCGCGGCCAGTTCAGCTGCACGTTCTGGCGCGTGGTGAAGTGCCCGTATCCCCGGTCGTACTTGCGCGTGACCTGCGCCAGGCGGCGCAGCTGATCCGAGCCCAGCAGCCCGTATGGCACTGAGATGCGCAGCATCGGCGCGTGGCGCTGCTGGTACAGTCCGTTGCGCAGTCGCAGCTGACGGAAGTCCTCTTCCGAGAGCCCCCCGGCGAGGAAGCGCCGCGTCTGGTCACGGAATTGCTCGGTGCGCTCGCGCAGCAGTTCCCGGTCGGTCTCGTCGTAGCGGTACATGCCGCCGGACTATAGGCGTCCCGGGGGTGGCCGACGAAATACCGTCTGGTTTGGCGTCCGGGACGCGCGGTTATGAGCCCAGGGCCGCCAGTGCGATAATGGGGATCGTTACCGGGCCGCCCGAAGAGAGGCACGATGGGACTGTATTTCGAGGAGTTCACCGTGGGCCAGCGGTTCGAGCACCGCGTCCGCCGCACGGTCACCGAGACCGACAACCTGCTGTTCAGCGCGCTCACCATGAATCCGGCGGCGATCCACCTGGATGCCGAGTACTGCCGCGAG
>JAJXWE010000342.1 GCA_021781775.1 Pseudomonadota bacterium
GTCCGGCGGTGCCCGCCGGGCGGGAACGGCCGGCCGCGGACGACCGGCATACTCGCTACGGGCGAGAGGAGCTGCACGTCGCCTCGGACGTCAGTTCGCGGATCAAGAAGCGCCGACCGCTGAAGTCCCGCGCCGTGCGGGGCGGTGGCGAGGCGCGTCACGGCTTCGAGCGCCCGACCGCCCCGGTCGTGCGCGAGGTGAGCATCGGCGAGACCATCACCGTTGGGGAGCTGGCGCAGAAGATGGCGGTCAAGGCGCCCGCGGTCATCAAGGTGCTGATGAACATGGGCGTCATGGCCACGATCAACCAGACACTCGATCAGGAGACCGCGGTCGTGGTGGTCGAAGAGATGGGCCACACCGTCAAGCTGGTGCACGAGGAGCAGATCGAGGCGGATCTGCAGGGCATGCCGGCCGAGGAGGCCGCGCTCGAGACTCGTCCTCCGGTGGTCACCGTCATGGGCCACGTCGATCACGGCAAGACCTCGCTGCTCGATTACATCCGTCGGGCCAAGGTCGCCGCAGGCGAGGCCGGCGGAATCACGCAGCACATCGGCGCCTATCACGTCGAGACGCCCAAGGGCGGGGTCACCTTCATCGACACGCCGGGCCACGCGGCCTTCACGGCCATGCGTGCGCGCGGCGCGAAGGCGACCGACGTGGTGATCCTGGTGGTGGCGGCCGACGACGGCGTGATGCCCCAGACCGTCGAGGCGATCCAGCACGCGCGCGCCGCGGGCGTGCCGATCGTCGTGGCGGTCAACAAGATCGACAAGAACGGCGCCGACCCGGAGCGGGTGCGCAGCGAGCTTGCCAAGCATGAGGTCATCCCCGAGGAGTGGGGCGGCCAGAACATGTTCGTGAACGTCTCGGCGCACACCGGCCAGGGAATCGACGCACTGCTCGAGGCGGTGTTGCTGCAGGCCGAGGTGCTCGAGCTGCGCGCCCCGCGGGCGGGGCTGGCGAGCGGCGTGGTGATCGAGTCGAGCGTCGAGAAGGGCCGCGGCGCGGTCGCCACGGTGCTGGTGAAAAAGGGAACGCTCAAGCTCGGCGACCCGATCATCGCCGGCACCGAGTTCGGCCGCGTCCGCGCACTGTTCGACGAGAACGGCAAGTCGATCGAAGAGGCTCCACCCTCGATGCCGGTGGTGGTGCTCGGCCTCTCGGGTGCCCCGAACGCCGGCGAGGAGGTCCTGGTGCTCGAGAGCGAGCGCAAGGCGCGCGAGGTGGCGATCTACCGGCAGAGCAAGTCGCGCGACGTGAAGCTCGCGCGGCAGTCGACGCGCGCCGAGGACGTGTTCTCGCAGCTCGGCGAGGAGAAGGCCGGGGTCGTCGCGATCCTCATCAAGGCCGACGTGCAGGGCAGCGCCGAGGCGCTGCGCGAGGCGCTGAGCAATCTGTCCACGCCGGAAGTGCAGGTCAAGCTGGTCGCGAGCGGCCTCGGTGGCATCACCGCCTCGGATGTGCAGCTGGCGGCCGCCTCCAAGGCGCTGATCATCGGCTTCAACGTGCGCGCCGATTCGGGGGCACGCGAGCTGGTGAAGGAAACCGGCGTCGAGGTGCGCTACTACAGCATCATCTACGAGGCCATCGACGATGTGCGCCAGATGATGACCGGGCTGCTGCAGCCGGAGATCAAGGAGCAGATCGTGGGCACCGCGCAGGTGCGCGATGTGTTCCGCTCGAGCAAGTTCGGCGTGGTCGCCGGCTGTCTGGTGAGCGAGGGATTCGTGCGGCGCAACAACCCGATCCGCGTGCTGCGCGACAACGTGGTGATCTTCGAGGGGGCGCTGGAATCGCTGCGCCGCTTCAAGGATGACGTCGGGGAAGTGCGCGCCGGCACCGAGTGCGGCATCGGCGTGAAGAACTACCAGGACGTGCGCGTCGGCGACCAGATCGAGTGCTTCGCGCGCGTCGAGGTGGCCCGGACGCTCTGATGACCACCGCCGGCTCCAGGGTTCGCAAGATCGAGTCGCAGCTGCAGCGAGTGATGGCGGAGCTGATTGCCCGCGAGGTCAAGGACCCGCGGGTCGGCAGCGTCACGATCACCGCGGTGCAGCTCTCGGCGGACATGGGCGTGGCGCGTGTCTTCGTGGCGCCCTTCGCCTCGCGCCACGAACCGCAGGAGGTGCTGCGCGGACTGGTCCGTGCCGGCGGCTTCCTGCGTGGGCAGATCGGACGGGAGCTCGGTCTGCGCCACGCGCCGCGACTCGAGTTCCAGCTCGACGACAGCGCCGAGAAGGCCGCGCGCCTGACCGGCCTGATCGATCGGGCCCGCGCCGAGGACGAGGCGAAGCACTGAGCCGATGCCCACCGGGATCGTGCTGCTCGACAAGCCCGCCGGGCTTTCCTCGAATGCCGCCCTGCAGCGCGTGCGGCGGCTCTATGGGGCCGCCAAGGCAGGGCACGCCGGCAGTCTCGATCCGCTCGCCACCGGGATGCTGCCGATCTGCCTCGACGAGGCGACCAAGATCGCCGGGGAGATGCTCTCCAGCCGCAAGCGCTACCGTTTCGCCATCGCGCTCGGGGAGCGCACCGCGACCGGGGATGCCGAAGGGGAAGTCATCGAGCGCTCAACCGTGCCCGAACTCGAGCCGCGGGGCATCGAGGCGGTTCTCGCCGGCTTTCTCGGGCCGGGCCTGCAGATCCCGCCGATGTATTCTGCGCTGAAGCGCGACGGCCGGCCGCTCTATGCGCTCGCGCGCGCCGGCGTGACGGTCGAGCGCGAGGCGCGCCCCGTCGAGCTGTTCGAGCTGACCCTCGAGGGCCTCGAGGCGCGGCGGCTGGAGCTCGCAACCGTGTGCTCCAAGGGCACCTACGTGCGCGTACTCGCCGAAGACATCGCCCGCGCGCTCGGCACCTGCGGGCATGTTGCGATGCTGCGGCGCGAGTGGGTGGCACCCTTCGAGCGCGAGCCGATGCACACCCTGGAGGCGCTCGAGCGCGCCGCGCAAGCGGGCGAGGCGCCCGGGCCGCTGCCTGCGGATGCCCCGCTCGGCCACCTGCCGGCCGTGCGGCTCGATGCCGCGCGTGCCGAGCGGATCCGTCACGGGCAGGCGGTGCCCCATGAGGCCGTCGTGACCGGGATGGTGCGCCTGTACGACGCGCAGCAGCGGTTCATGGGCCTCGGGGCGAGCGCGCCGGGCGAAGTGCGGCCACGGCGGCTCTTTGCCGAGGTCCAGGCACAGCCCTCCTGAGGGGCCGCGCTCGCGCGGCCCCGCCGGGGGAGCGCCTGCGGCCCCCTCAGGGGCCGCCGCTGACGCTGACCGCCGGGTCGAGCATCTGCAGCGCCTTGGCGGGGTTCGTCTGGCCCGTCTGGCGCAGCTGCCGCCCGCTGTAGGTGCGGGCAAACGGCTGCTGGCACGCGG
>JAJXWE010000343.1 GCA_021781775.1 Pseudomonadota bacterium
CGGCGCAACATCGAGATGCGTGCCGCCGCGCGCGTGCACGCCCTGCAGGCGCGCATCCGGCCGCACTTTCTCTTCAACAGCATGAACACCATCGCCGCCCTGACGCGCTCCGCGCCGGCGCAGGCCGAGCAGGCGGTGCAGGACCTCGCCGACCTGTTCCGGGCATCGCTCGGCGATCCGAACCAGACCATCACGCTTGCCGATGAGTTGGAAATTGCGCGCACCTACCAGCGCATCGAGCAGCTGCGTCTCGGGCAGCGCCTGCACGTGACCTGGGACATCCAGGCACTGCCCGGGGATGCACGGGTGCCTGGCCTGGTGCTGCAACCGTTGCTCGAGAACGCCATCTATCACGGGATCGAGCCGCGCGCCGCGGGCGGCACGGTGCACGTCCATGGCGAGCGCTCCGGCGAGCTGATCTCGGTGGTGGTGCGCAATCCCGTGGGCACGCCGGCGGACGCCCGGGAGGGTAACCGTCTCGCGCTCGAGAACATCCGCGAGCGCCTGACGCTGCTCTACGGCGGGCGGGCTCTGGTGAAGGCCGGTCGCTTCGGGGAGGAGTACATCGTGACACTGCGCTTTCCGTACATCTGCGCGCCCGCACCCGTGGTCGCGGGGGGCGGTTGAGGTCGGGGGGCATGCTGCGTGTGCTGATCGTCGATGACGAGCACCCCGCCCGCGAGCGGCTCGGACAGCTGCTTGCCGAGATCCCCGGCGCGCAGCTTGTCGGCCAGGCGGCCACGGGCGCCGAGGCGCTCGAGCTGGCTGCACGACTGGCTCCGGACGTGGTGCTGCTTGATGTGCGCATGCCCGGACTCGACGGCATCGAAACCGCCCGCCATCTCGGCGTGCTGGAGGAGCCGCCGGCGGTCATTTTCACCACGGCCTACGATCAGTACGCTGTCAACGCATTCGAGACGCGGGCGGTGGGCTACCTGCTCAAGCCCGTACGTCGGGATAAGCTGGCCGCCGCGCTTGCACAGGCCGACCGTCTGACGCGCCCGCAGCTGCACCGATTGGCGGTCGCAGCCGGCGCGCCGCGTCGCACCCACGTCGCCGTACGCCGCCGCGAGCAGGTGCGCGTGCTTCCTCTCGAGGACATCCTGTATTTCCAGGCCGATCAGAAGTACACAACGGTGCGGCACCTGCAGGGCGAGGACCTGATCGAGGAGCCGCTGCGCGCCCTGGAGGAGGAGCTCGGCGAGCGCTTCGTGCGCATTCATCGCAATACCCTGATCAATGCCGCGCACGTGCAGGGCATCGAGCGCGATGCGGAGGGCCGCTACTGCGTGCGGCTGCGCGGCTGTGCAGCCGAGCTTCCGGTCAGCCGACGGTTGGCCGGAGAACTGCTCGAACGCTTCCGGGTCTGACCCCGCTCGGGCAGTTGGGGTATCCTCGCGCTCCATGCGCATCGAATTCACCAAGATGCACGCCCTGGGCAACGACTTCGTGGTGTTCGATGCGCCGCTCGAGCGCTCGATGCTCGCGGCGGGCCAGCTCAGCCGCCTCGCCGACCGGCATACCGGTATCGGTTTCGATCAGGCGCTGGTGCTCGAGCCGCCCCGGCGCGCCGGGGCGGCCGTCTTCTACCGCATCTTCAACGCCGACGGCCACGAGGTCGAGCAATGCGGCAACGGTGCGCGGTGCATCGCCGCCCTGCTCGCGACGCGCGGAGCAGCACGCGGCGGTGTCGTGACGCTCGACAGTCCGGCCGGGCTGATCGAGGCGCGGGTTTCCCCCGGCGGTCCGGTCGCGGTGAACATGGGAGCGGTGAGTTTCGACCCGGCTGCGCTGCCGTTCGAGGCGCCGGCCGAGGCCGACCGCTACCGCCTCGAGGTCGACGGCGAGTCCGTGCAGATCGGCGCGGTGTCGATCGGCAATCCCCACGCCGTCCTCGGCGTCGATTCGCTCGAGGCCGCGCCGGTGCAGCGCCTGGGGCCGGCCATCGAGACCCATCGGCGGTTTCCCAAGCGCGTCAACGTCGGATTCATGCAGATCGTCGACCGGACGCACATCCGCCTGCGGGTCCATGAACGGGGCGTCGGCGAGACTCTGGCGTGCGGCACGGGTGCGTGCGCCGCGGTGGCGGTCGGGCGCCGTTGGGGCCTGCTCGATCCCGAAGTCAGCGTCGACGCGCGTGGCGGTGATCTCACCGTGCGCTGGGAAGGTCCGGAGGTCTCCGTCTGGTTGACCGGACCGGCCGAGATCGCCTTCCAGGGGCACATCGATCTTTAGGAGCCTGCACAGATCATGACAACACGTGAAGCGCGCGGCATCGCCGCGGGCGAGATGGACGAGGAGTCCATCGCCACCTTCCTGCAACACAATCCGGATTTCTTTGAGCGCCACCAGTCGGTGCTGCTGCGCCTGCGCTTGCCGCACGCACGCGGCGGCTCGACGATCTCGCTGGTCGAACGGCAGATCGAGGTGATGCGCGAGAAGCACGCAGCGCTCGAGAGCAAGCTGACCGACCTGGTGGCGGTGGCCCGCGCCAACGACACGATCGCGGAGAAGCTGCACCGCTTCACGCGACGGCTGCTGCACGCCGGCAGTCGGGCCGAGGCGGTCGGGATCATCGAAGCGAGCCTGCGCGAGGACTTCGACGCTTTCCACAGCGTGTTGCTGCTCACGGGCGAATATCCCGATCTCGTTCCGCAGCGCTTCGTGCGGACCGTGGCACGGGACAATCCCGGACTGAAGTCCTTCGAGACGCTCTTCAGCGCAGGCAAGCCGCGTTGCGGCCAAGCGCGCGACTCGCAACGCGAACTGTTGTTCGGCCCGGACTGCGCGCAGATCGGCTCGGTGGCGCTGGTGCCGCTCACCGAGAAGGGCGTGCCGCTCGGCTTGCTCGCGCTCGGCAGCCCCGATCGCGACCGGTTTCATCCCGGCATGAGCACCGAGTTCCTCGGACGCATGGCCGATCTGATCGCCGATGTGCTGACGATCCGACGCGGCGCGTAAGCGGCAGACCGCGACCCAGGCGAGTCGATGACCCCCGCAGCGATCGACTGGATCGAGCGTTACCGGCGCTACCTCGTCACCGAGCGGCGCAGTTCGCCGCACACCGTCGAGAATTACCTGCGGGATCTGCGCGCGCTGGTCGCGTACTGCGACCGGTTGTCTTTGTCGGATTGGACCTCGCTTGACGGAACGCATGTGCGCGCGTTCGCGGCGAGGCTGCATGCCGGGGGCCTCGCTCCGCGCAGCATCCAGCGGCGGCTCTCGGCCGTACGCAGTTTCTATGACTTCTTGCTGCGCGAGGCGCAGGTGCAGCGTGGGCAGCGCGCCGCACCGCCCGTCGAGACCGATCTCAGAGCACTGCGCACCAACCCGGCTGCCGAGGTGCGCGCCCCGAAGGCGGCGCG
>JAJXWE010000344.1 GCA_021781775.1 Pseudomonadota bacterium
GTTATCGGGCCATCGGTGCGGTGCATTCGGTGTTCAAGCCGATGCCCGGCCGGTTCAAGGATTACATCGCCATCCCGCGCGTGAACGGCTACCAGTCGCTGCACACTACGCTGTTCGGCCCCAACGCGGTGCCGATCGAGGTGCAGATCCGCACCGAGGACATGCACCGCGTGGCCGAGTCCGGCATCGCCGCGCACTGGAAATACAAGTCGGGCGAGGACGCCGGCTCGATGGAGCAGGCGCGAGCCAGAGAGTGGCTCTCGGGACTGGTCGAACTGCAGGAGGACGGAAGCTCGGAGGAGTTCCTCGAGAGCGTCAAGGTCGACCTGTATCCCGACAAGGTCTACGTGTTCACCCCGAAGGGCAAGATCCTGCGTCTGCCGAGCGGCGCGACCGTGGTGGACTTCGCCTACGCCGTGCACACGGACGTGGGCAACCGCTGCGTCGCCGCCAAGGTGGACCGGCGTCTGACGCCGCTGCGCACGGTGCTGCGCAACGGCCAGACCGTCGAGATCATCACGGCCAAGGGCGCGGTGCCGAATCCTGCCTGGGTGAGCTTCGTGGTGACCGCCAAGGCGCGCAGCGCCATCCGACACTACCTGAAGAGCCTGCGCCGCAGCGAGGCGATCGCGCTCGGCCAGCGGCTGCTGACGCAGTCGCTCACGGAATTCGGCCTGCTCCTCGAGAGCGTGCCGGCCACGACCCGCGAGGTCATGCTCGGGGAACTCGGCATGAAGGACCTGGACGAGCTGTACGAGAAGATCGGGCTCGGCGAGCGCCTCGCGCCTCTGGTGGCGCGCCGGCTGCTGCCGGCAGGCACCCCGGAGCACGGCGCGCCCATGGCCGTGCCGCTCGCCATCGCCGGCACCGAGGGACTGCTGGTGACGTACGCGCGCTGCTGCTTCCCGCTGCCCAACGACCCGGTATTCGCCTTTCTCTCCGCCGGCCGCGGCGTTGTCATTCATCGCGACAGATGCGTGAACGTCGAGGACTACCGCAAGCATCCGGAGAAGTGGCTGCCGGTCAGCTGGCAGGCCGCGCCCGAGCGGCTGTTCAACTCGGAGATCCGCGTCGATGTAGTCAACCGCACCGGCGTGCTCGCCGGGGTGGCCGCGGCCATCGCCAGCGCCGATACCAACATTCATCACGTCTCGATCGAGGAGCAGGAAGGGGATGCCTCGATTCTGACCTTCGAGCTGAAGGTGCACGACCGCAAGCAGCTGGCGCGCGTGATGCGCGTCATCCGCCGCCTGCCGGACGTGACGCGCGTCAGCCGTACGATCGCCGCGCACGCGCGTGGCGATCGCGCCGACAGCGAGGAGCTCGACGAGACGGATTCCAATTCCCATACCGCATGAGGACAAGCATGAGCCGCACGATCATCCATACCGACAAGGCGCCGCCGGCCATCGGCACGTATTCCCAGGCCGTGCGCGCCGGGGACACGGTGTATCTGTCGGGCCAGATTCCACTCGATCCGGCCACCAAGGAGCTGGTGACGGGAGACATAGAGGCCGAGATCCGTCGGGTGTTCGACAACCTCGATGCGGTCGCCCGCGCAGCCGGGGGTACGCTGGCGCAGGCGGTCAAGGTCAACATCTATCTCACCGATCTGACGCACTTCGCCAAGGTCAACGAGATCATGGCGCAGTACTTCCCGCAGCCGTATCCGGCGCGAGCCGCCGTCGGTGTGGCGCAGCTGCCGCGCGGGGCGCGCGTCGAGGCGGAGTGCATCCTGCACCTTGGCTGAGGCGGCGCGCACGACCGGGACGAACGAACAGCGGCCGGTGACCGAGCTGCGCGGCGTCGGGGCCGCGCTCGCCGAGCGGCTGCGCCGCCTCGGCATCGCGCAGGTGCAGGATCTGCTGTTCGTCCTGCCCGTCGACTACGACGACCGCACCGAGTGCCGGCGTATCGGTGCGCTCTACCCCGGCATGCGCTCGCTCGTCGAAGGCGAGGTGCAGCTGACCGAGGTCGTGTTCCGCCGCCGGCGCCAGCTGCTGACGCGGCTGTCCGATGGCACCGGGTTCCTGACGCTCAGGTTTTTCCACTTCTCGGCCAGCCAGCAGGAAGGACTGGTGCGCGGTGCACGTCTGCGTTGCTTCGGTGAAGTACGGCGCGGTCCGCAGGGCCTGGAGATGGTCCACCCGGAGTACCGGCGGGTCACCGAGCGCTCCGAGCCGGTGGAGGATACGCTGACGCCCCTGTATCCGCTCACCGAAGGGGTCACGCAGGGGCGCCTGCGCATGCTGATCGCACAGGCGCTGCGCGAGCTCGACGCGGCCGGCGTGCGGGACTGGGTGCCGCGCGAGCTGCTGGAGGATCTGCGCCTGCCGTCGCTGCGTGAGGCGCTGCACTACGTGCACCGACCGCCGAAGACCGCCCGGCTCGAGGAACTCTCTGCCGGCCGCCATCCGGCACAGCGGCGCCTGGCGTTCGAGGAGCTGCTCGCGCACCAGGCGAACCTGCGGCTGCTGAAACGCACCACCCGGACCGATCCGGCGCGCTCGCTCGAGGATGCCGAGGGGCTCGCCGCGCGTCTGCGGGCCTCGCTGCCTTTCCAGCTGACCGGCGCACAGGCGCGCGCACTCGCGGAAGTCGAGACTGACCTGCGCGCCGAGCGGCCGATGGTGCGTCTGGTGCAGGGCGACGTCGGCTGCGGCAAGACCGTGGTGGCGGCGCTCGCGGCGGCGCGAACCGCCGGTAGCGGTCTGCAGGCCGCCCTGATGGCGCCGACCGAACTGCTCGCCGAACAGCACGCGCGCAACTTCCGCGCCTGGTTCGAGCCGCTCGGGTTGCCGGTGGCGCTGCTTTCGGGCGCCCAGCCGGCGCGGACCCGGCGCAGCGCGCTCGAGGCGGTCGCTTCCGGAGAGGTGCGGGTGGTGGTCGGCACGCACGCGCTGTTCCAGGAGGGCATCGAGTTCGCCGGTCTCGCGCTGGTGATCGTCGACGAGCAGCATCGCTTCGGCGTGCAGCAGCGCCTACGCCTGCAGGAGAAGGGCCGCAGCAGTGGCCGCTTCCCCCACCAGCTCATCATGACGGCCACGCCCATCCCACGCACACTGGCCATGACCGCGTATGCCGATCTCGACGTCTCGGTGATCGACGAGCTGCCGCCCGGGCGCACGCCGGTGCAGACCGTGGTCGTCCCGGAGCAGCGCCGCGACCAGGTCGTGGCACGCGT
Organism: Pseudomonadota bacterium; assembly: GCA_021781775.1. Classification (GTDB taxonomy): domain Bacteria; phylum Pseudomonadota; class Gammaproteobacteria; order Steroidobacterales; family Steroidobacteraceae; genus 13-2-20CM-66-19. Next base: position 3,185 of record JAJXWE010000344.1, read on the forward strand.
CGCACAGGCCAGCGGCACGGGCCGGCAGGTGTATTGGGTCTGTCCGTTGATCGAAGAGTCCGAGGAGCTGCGCGCCCAGGCGGCGGAGGAGACCGCCGCCGTGCTGGCCGAGGCGCTGCCCGAGGTCCGCGTCGGTCTGGTGCACGGCCGGCTGTCCGCGACGAAGAAGGACGAGGTGAT
>JAJXWE010000345.1 GCA_021781775.1 Pseudomonadota bacterium
TCCATCCTGCTCGTGGACTTTGCAATCGAGGAGATGCGCGCCGGGAAGGATCGGCTCACCGCGCTGCTCGAGGCGGGCCACAAGCGGGCCCGTCCCATCGTCATGACCACGGTGGCCATGGTCGCGGGCATGCTCCCGGTGGCGTCCGCCATCGGCGATGCGTTCCGCGCACCCATGGCGATCGGCGTGATTGGCGGACTGATTACCTCGACCGCGCTTACCCTCGTGGTCGTTCCGGCCGGATTCACGCTAATCGATGACATCGAGCGCTGGGTCGCCCCGCGCGTGGCCCGTGTGGTCATCGCCGAGCCGACGAGTGCGGCGACGCATGCCGGTCAGCCCGGATAACAGAGGCAGCAGTTGGAGATCCAGATCATGAACCGTCATATCCCTGCACGGATCGCGCTGGCCGGCCTGCTGGCCGTCGGCTTACTCGCGGCATGTACGCGGCACGCGCAAATGAACGCGCACGGATCGCTCAGCGTGGCAGGCAATGAGGTCCGCATCACCGTCCCGGGCGCACCGACCGCCTACGTGCAGAGCGGCGGCGGCGTGGCGATCGGATCGAGCACGCTGGCGCTGACGCCGGCCGAGCAGATCCTGGCGCAGCGCTACTACCAGTACGCGAGCGGACTCGGCGCGGCCGGCAAGTCCACCGGCGAGGCGGGCGGGCGGATGGGCATCGCGGTGATCGGCTCGTTATTCTCGGCGCTCTGGCACGACGACTCCTCCATCATCGATCGAACGGCGCATCACGGCGCGGCCAGCATCAAGACCCACGTCCAGAGCTTGTGCGCCCAGCTGTCGGGACTGCGAACCACGCAGGACGCGCTCGCCTTCGCCCTGCCGGCCTTTGCGCCGTATCGCGTCATCCGCGACAATGACGTCACCGAGTGCTTCAAGGGCGCCGAGCGGCCCGGCGCCACCGGGAGCTGAGCGCGCACCGGCCGGCGATCGCCTCGGCCAAGCCCACCGCCGTCCCGGCCCCGAGGATCACTCGGGCGCGGCGCCGCCTGAGCGATGCGGACCTGCGCGCCGCGTCACCATGTCGGCGGGCGCACCCAGATAGAGGCTCGATTGTGACAGGCGGCGCAGAATCCGTTGATCGTGCGCTGCCTCCTGCGCGGGAAATTCGCGCGCGACGCTGCGCGCGCTCGCCACGGCGCGGAACACGCCGGCCTGAATGCGGGCGCGGCGCTCGTAGTGAATTCCGGCAGCCGTACGATCGATATCCGCGCCGACGACGCTGAAGCCCTTGCCTGTCTGCGGCAGTCGGATCGCTTCGCGGGTTCGGGTATAGAACGGATAGGCGACCGCATAGGGGGCGTCGCGGGCCGGGCCGGGCGAGCGGGTGAAGTTCGCCTGGAAGCCGACGCCGAGACCGTCGACGCGGTAATCCCGGTCGCGCCAGCGCAGCCGCGCAGTGCCCTCCATCCGGAAGCGCTCCGCGTGCCGCTTGCGGTCGTAGCGAGCCGAAACCGACTTGATATCCACGAAGCCGTATTGCTGCGTCCAATAACGACGCAGGGCGTCATCGAGCTGATCCGGCGTGAGATTAGCGAGCCGCTGCTCGATGAACAGACCCGCGTCGCCGCGCATGCTCATCTGCGCCCGAAAGGGCGCCGGCCTGAGGATGCCGGCGGACGCATCGATGCTGATGCGCATGTCGGTGAATGGCCGGCGCGGCGGGAGCGGCACCATGGACAGCAGCTGCGCGCCGTGCCCGACGAGCGGCAGGCCCCAGTGGTAGTACGGCACGCGCAGCTGCGCGAGGCTGCGGTCACCGAGCCGCGTGCCATCCAGCCAATACGTGCGCCCGGCAATCACGGCGCGCACGAGCACGTGATTGAACAGCTGGATCATCGGCAGCCTTCCCTGCACCGCGTCCCCGGCCAGCGAGTTCACGGCCACCGGTTCGGCCTGGATGCCGAGCGCATGCAGCAGCGCGAGCAACAGCACCGTCTTGGCCTTGCAGTCGCCAAAGCGCCGCGACCACGTCAGTTCCGCCGGCGCCGGCTGCAACCCGCCGTCATTGAAATCCAGAAATAGATAGCGCACCTGCGATTCCACCAGGCGCAGCGCGAGCGCGGCCTGGCGCAGCGGGTCGGCGCTCGCCGCGCGGATGTGCGCCACTTGCTTAAGCAGCGGCGAGGCTGGTCCGAGCTTCGCGGCACGGCGGTAAAGCGGTGCGAAGCGCCGCGCCAGCTGTGCCCAGGAGCGGAACGCGGTGAAGTCCACGCGCCGGTCGACAAGAAAGCGCAGCGGCGCAAGTCGCGGCTGCAGCAGCGGCGGCACCTTGCGCATGGTCAGACTGATCCCGCGCTCACCCCCGGATTCGATCCGATGCGCGACCGCGAGTCCCTGCCCTTCCTGCCAACGGATGGGCAGCGACCGACTCCAGAGTGCCCGGATGTGCAGCCGCGACAGGGGCAACGACCACGGTACTTGCACCTCGGCCGAGGGGGTTCCGGCGAGCAACGGCTGGCGGCGTACCAGGGTGTACGCGACATCCACGATATCCCCGACGCGCAGCCCCGGCGGCCGCAGGATAGCCGTCAGCGTATCGTCGAGCGTGGCGGCCTCGAGGTTGGTCTCGCGCTTGGCAATCGTGAATCGCCTTCCGTCGGCGAGCAGGTTGCTGACCTTGCCGCCGCGGATCAGATCGACCTTGTGCACGACCAGCACGTCGGTGTCCGGATCCCAGACTAGCGTGATGGTGCCGAGGGCCGACAGTCCCTGCGGCGTCTGAATGCGAATGGCATTTTCGACGTAGTAGTCGACGGCTTTCGCGGTCAGCTCGACCTGGCGGTCGGCGAGCAGAAACTGCACGGCCGCTCCGGTCGGCTTGATGGCGCTCGGCACAGCCTGCGGTACGACCCACGCGGCCGGCGCCGCGAAGCGCAGCTGGTGGGCGGCCAGAGCAACCCCACCCCACAGCAGCGCGACAACTCCAGCGACGATGCGACGCGTCAACACGATGCCCCCGTTGTGCTCAATTTTCCCTCGCTCCGAGATTCCGGCGCAGGCGGCGCTCCCCCATGATCATCTTAACATCGGCTCTCCCCGCCGCCGGAGAGCCGGGCCCGATCAGCCCGCTGGGTTGGGCAACAGGAAGACACGCCGCGCCGCCGCGCTCGCGAGACGGTGCGGGCTGTACCAGCGGGTCAGCACGGCGGGGTCGAGCAGGTCGGGGTTGGCCGCCGCGAAGGCAGAAAAGTCCGCCGGCACCTCGGCGGCGAGCCGCTCGGCGATCAACGCGAGGAACGCCAGGGTGACCGTCTGGTGAAACTTCTCGGGCCGGCCGGCGCGCTCGCACAGGCGCCGCAGGGCCCGCGAGTAACGCACCGTGG
>JAJXWE010000346.1 GCA_021781775.1 Pseudomonadota bacterium
GTAGGAGTGAACCTCGCTACGGTAGGAGGTTCTTCCCCCGGCGCGCAAGTGCTGCCGATCGGCGGTCCGCCCAACGCGGTCGCGGACGGGTGTAGAGTCGGTCGGCGGCGCAGCGTGCGCCGCCCCGGAAGGACAGCTATGCACTGCATCCGAATTCATGAGCACGGCGGGCCGGAGGTTCTGCGCGAGGAGGACCTGCCGATCGACAAACCGGCTGCCGGCGAGGCACAGGTCCGCCACACGGCGATCGGGCTGAACTACATCGACGTCTACGAGCGCACCGGGTTGTATCCGGGCGAGCTGCCCGCCACCCCGGGATGGGAGGCCGCCGGGGTGATCACGGCGCTCGGGCGCAATGCGCGCGGGTTCCGGGTGGGCGAGCGGGTCGCCTACGTCAGCACCCGTCCGGGGGCGTACTGCGAGCTGCGCAACCTGCCCGTCGCGCGGCTGGTCAGGATTCCTCGGGGCGTCGAGGACGAACAGGCCGCGGCGCTGATGCTGAAGGGGCTCACGGCGCACTTTCTCCTGCGCCGCACGCATCGCGTGCGCGCCGGCGAGTCGATCCTCGTGCATGCCGCCGCCGGCGGCGTCGGATCATTGCTGACGCAGTGGGCCAAGGCGCTCGGCGCCAAGGTCATCGGCGTGGTGGGCAGTGAGGCGAAAGCTGAGCTGGCGCGCAAGCTCGGCTGCCGCCACGTCCTGCTCTCGGGCCGCGCTCCGCTGGCCCCGGAGGTCCGCCGCCTGACTCGCGGGGAGGGCGTGTCCGTCGTGTATGACTCGGTCGGCCGCGACACCTTCATGGACTCCCTCGACTGCCTGCGCCCGCTTGGCTTGATGGTTTCCTACGGCAACGCGTCCGGGCCGCCGCCGGCGGTCAGTCCGCTCGAGCTCAGCCGGCGCGGCTCGCTGTTCCTGACGCGTCCGACGCTGTTCAACTACATCGCCCGCCGCGAGGAGCTCGATGCTGCGGCGCGTGAGACGTTCGCGGCCGTCAGGAAGGGCGTGCTGCGCGTGCGGGTCGGCCAGCGCTATGCGCTCGCCGATGCCGCCCAGGCGCACCGGGATCTGGAGGCGCGCCGGACCACCGGCTCGACCGTGCTGATCCCGTAGGGCCGCAACGGCTCGCCCGTTCCTAGTCCGGTGCGCCCGCGGGTCAATCCGCGCCGGCGCCGAGCAATTCGAGCGTGCGCGGATCCGGACGGCCGGCGAAGTACTTCTCGAGCGAGGCGTGAAATATCTCGCCGTACGCCGGCGCATCCGCACGGCGCGCGGCCAGGGAGAACAGCGTCATGCAGGACTGAAACTTGAGATCGTCGGGATACGGGAAGATCGTCCCGATCGGTGTATCGCGGACCGCGTTGACCGTCGCGGTGCAGTTCGCGAGCCGCGCGCCGAGGATGGGATGGCGCAGATAGTCGATGGCCTCCTCGATCGAGGCGATCGCGTAATGCTCAGTCATCGGGCTCGAGCCCAGACCGTGCAGCTGCGGGAACACGAACCACATCCAGTGGCCGCGCTTGCGGCCCGCGGCGAGCTCGGCGCAGACCTGTGCCATCAGCGGATCCTGGGCGCGCACAAAGCGCTCGAGTGCAGCGGCAGGGATAGCGCCGCTCATCGGCACCGCCTGCCGTTTACATGCGTTCGGCCACGGTCTGCCAGTGATGCCGGGCGAGGTTTGCTTCCAGCCACTGCTTGACCCGCCGAGCATCGGCGGTCCGGGTGTATTTGCCCCAGGAGTGCATCAGCACCATGACGATGTCGTGGTGGTCGATGAAGGTATCCAGCACCAGGCACTGGCCGGCGAGGTCGGTGAAGCCGGTCTTCTGCACCACGATGTGCCACCACCGGTCGCGCACCAGAGGATCGGTCGGGTAGTACGGCAGCCGCCAGCGCCCGTCGCGGACGGTGTATCCCGCGCTGGTCGAGTAGCGGCGGATGACGCGGTTGTGCGCGGCGGCCAGCACCAGCTTGGCGAGATCCCCGGGCGTCGAGACGTTCTGCGCCGAAAGGCCCGTTGGCTCGACGAAGCGCGTATGGGTCATGCCGAGCGCGCGCGCCTTGGCGTTCATCGCCCGGATGCAGGCGGGCAGACCGCCCGGATAGTTGTTGCACAGCGTCCGTGCGGCCCGGTTCTCCGAGGACATCAGGGCCAGATGGAACAGCTGCGCCCGCGTCAGCCAGATGCCGATCGGCAGATGCGAATAAGGCGTCCAATCCGCGCGGGTGATGTGCAGGCGCTGGCCGAGCGGCTGGCGCGCCTCGGCCACCACCAGCGTGGTCATCAGCTTGGTGATTGAGGCGATGGGGGTGACGCCCGTCGAGTCCTTCGCATAGAGCACCCGCGCGCGGGTGGCATCGTAGACCAGCGCTTCGCGGGAGCGCACGTAGGGGTGGCTGATGCGCCGCGGGCGATGGTGCTCTGCGCGATGCGTCACGGTATGGCGCCGCAGGGCGTGCGCCTCGGCACGGGTGCCGAGGCCGGGAATGAGAAAACTGATTAAGGTCAGCGCGAGCAGTCCAGAGCCGCGTGTGCTCATCGGGTCGTTCTCGTTGGTCTTCGTGTGCGCGAGCCGGTCACCGTAACGCCCAGGACCTGTACCGGGCCGGCGAAGTGGCGTGGAACACGGCCCGGGGGATCCTGTTGCGCGCGGCATCATGCCATGACGGCGGGCGGCATGGCAGGGGGCGATTCGCAAAAAACGTGCGCGTCTCGACGGAATCGGCCGCAGCCGCGGCAGCAGGCACGGTCGACAGGGCTCAGCGTCTGAGGAATCGGGTGAAGATGACCGCCGCAGCGATGAGCGCCACGAGCAGCACCCAGGCCCAAGGGTTGGCGAAGTTGAATGTGTAGCCGGCGCCGAACCGCTTGGAGACCAGCAGCGCGCGATTGCGTCGGTTGACGTAGAACGGACCATACCAGCGACCCTCGTCCGCGCTTGGCGTGTGCGCGCCGCGCGCCTGAACCCCGTGCTGGTCGCGGTACATGCGGATGCCGGAGCGCAGCAGCGCGACCACGCCCGTGAGCAAGGTTGCGGCAAACAACACCATCCAGGCGCGGAACGCATTCACGGACAGCGGCAGGACGGTGAATGCGGGCCAGAAGGCCACGAACCAGGCAGACGCGACGATCAGCAGCGCGGTGTGGCGGCGGAATGTCCGTTCTGCGGCGATCCAACCGTGGGAGATCTGCGGCGGCTGCTGCAGCATCAGCCAGGCGAGCGCGATGAAGGCCAGGCAGATGGCACTCATCGTGCCCATCACCGAGAGCATGGCCCGGACGGTGCGCCGCACCCAGAAGTCCGGCACGCCCATCCGGAAGTTCCAGTGGATGGGGATCATGGGG
>JAJXWE010000347.1 GCA_021781775.1 Pseudomonadota bacterium
CGGTCTCGGCGAAGGAAATGTTCTCGTCGTGTTCACCGGCGGCCGCCTTGGTCGCCGGCGTGAAGATCGGCGCCGCCAGGCGCGCAGCCAGCGCGAGCCCCGGCGGCAGCGCGACGCCGCACACGCTGCCCGTTCGCTGGTAGTCCTTCCATCCCGAGCCGGCGAGATAGCCGCGCACGACCGCCTCGATTGGCAGGGCCTTCAGGCGCTTGACGATCACGGCGCGCCCGGCGAGCAGCGCCCGGTCGGCCGGGTCGCTCACCACCGACTCGAGAGGCCGCCCGGTGAGGTGGTTCGGAATGATGTGCCGGGTGCGCTCGAACCAGAACTCGGAAATGTGCTGCAGCACGCGCCCCTTGCCGGGGATCGGGTCGGGCAGCACGACGTCGAAGGCCGAGAGCCGGTCGGTAGTCACGATCAGCAGAGCATCGGGACCGGCCGCATAAATGTCGCGGACCTTGCCCTCGTGGATCTTCTCGAGGCCGCGCAGCGAGGTGCGGAAGACGGTGGGCGCATCCATGCTTGCTACTATAGCAGCGCATGCACGGCCCGCACTCACCCGCACGCACATGAGATACACCGGCAAGCTCACCGGTGGGCTGCTCGGCTTCGTGCTGGGCTTCGGACCGGTCGGGGCAGTGCTCGGAGCGTTGCTCGGCCACCAGTTCGACCTCTACAGCGAGCAGCGCGCCGCCGGCGGGCACTTCGCGCAGGCCGCGGCGGTCGGCGAGCGCTTCTTCCGTGCCACGTTCCGGGTCATGGGATTTCTGGCCAAGGCCGATGGACGGGTTTCCGAGCAGGAGATCGCCGCCGCACGCGCGGTCATGGGGCAGTTGGGGCTCGCTCCGGCGCAGGTGCACCTCGCGATCGAGCATTTCACGGCCGGCAAGCGGCCGGGCTTCGACCTGCCCGGCGAGCTCGGCGAATTGAACCGGGTATGTGTCGGTCGTCCCCGTCTGAAGCGGGTATTCATCGAGCTGCAGGTGCGCGCCGCACTCGCCGGCAACGATCTGGAGGGACCGGTCCGCCCGCTGCTCGGCCAGATCGCCGCGCGGCTCGGGGTTTCGGCCCTGGAATTCGCCCAGATCGAGGCGGCGCTGCGCGCGCACGCGCGCGGTACGGGCGCGCAGGCCCGGTCGGATGCAACGCAAGATCTGGAGCGGGCCTACCAGGTGCTCGGCGTCTGCTCCGCTGACAACGACCGGGACGTGGTGCGCGCCTACCGTCGCCAGCTGAGCCGCAATCACCCCGACAAGCTCAAGGCCAATGGGCTACCCGAATCGATGGTCGAGCATGCCAAGCAGCGGACCCAGCAGATCATCGAGGCCTACGAGCTGATTCGCGCGCGCCGCGGCATGCGCGCCTGAGTGCGGCGCGGGTGACAGACGTCTGCGCGGCGCTTAATCTCTGCCCGACATGTGGGCGAAAATCTGGGCATTCCTGGATGGCTGGTTCTTCGGTTCCGCCGAGAGCGGGAGCCCGACGCGCTCATGGCTGATACGCGGCCTGAGCTATCCGTACGCCGTGCTGCGCGATATGACCGGCGGGCAGATCAACCTGCGCGCAATGGGGTTGGTCTATACGACGCTCCTGACGCTGATCCCGCTGGCGGCCTTCAGTATCGCGATCCTGAAGCTGTTCGGCGCGGGCGGCGACCTGCAGCCGGTCGTCTACCAGTTCTTCAGCGCCCTCGGGCCCGCGGATGGCGCGAAGGTGACCTCGCGCGTGATGAACATTGCCAATCGAGTCGGCGGCGGGGTGCTTGGCTCGGTGGGCTTCGCCTTGCTCGCCTGGACGTTGATCGGCACGATCAAGAAGGTCGAGGACAGCTTCAATTTTCTCTGGCGCGTCCAGAAGCCGCGCAGCTTCGCGCGCCGCATCACCGAGTACCTGACCCTCGTGGTGGGAGGGCCGGCGGTCCTCATGATGTTCATCGGCCTGTCGCACCGCGCCATCGACAGTGCGCCGTTCCGTGATCTGACGCGCCTGCCGTGGGTCGACCTGCTCACCACCGCAGGCATCAAGCTCGCTCCCGACGCGATGCTGATCGTGGCCTTCACCGGGCTGTACCTGCTGGTGCCCAATACGCGCGTGCGCGCCCGCCCGGCGTTGATCGGTGCGGTGGTCGCGGGCGTGCTCTGGGGCGCGGTCGGGCGGATGTTCACGGCCTTCGTGGTGCACTCGACGCGCCTCGCCATCGTCTATGCCGGCTTCGCGTTCATCGTTGCGGGTCTGCTGTGGACGTACCTCGGCTGGTTGATCCTGCTCGCCGGCGCGCAGCTGTCGTTCTACATCCAGAATCCAACCTACCTGCGCCTTGGGCTGCAGGAGCTGAAGCTCTCGGGCGCGGAGATCGAGCAGCTGGCCCTGCGGGTGATGTACCTGGTGGGGCGGGCATATCTCACCGGCGAGCGGCGCTGGAGCCTCAATGCGCTCGCCACCGATCTCGGCCTGCCGGAGATCGCGCTCGCGCAGATGGTCCTGGCGCTAGAGCACGGTGGACTGCTGGTGGTCGCCGAAGACGATGCGTTGCTGCCGGCGCGCGATCTCGGCCGTATCCGGCTCGCGGACATCCTGGAGGTGGCCCGCAGCCGCCGTCCGGGCGACTTCAATCTGCGGCAGGTGCCGATCCCCGCGATCGACCGGCTGCTCAGCGCAATCGACGAGGCGCGTCGCCGCCGTTGCGGCGAGCTCACGTTGCGCGATCTGGTGCAGGAGTCGCCGCGACCGGCCCTGGTGGTCGCCGCCGGCACCGAGGGCTGAGGGGCAGGCTCTCTAGATTCGCTCGGTGCCCGTCGCGGTGCCGACCAGCAGCACGTCCGCCGGGCGCGCCGCGAACAGTCCCACGGTGACGACGCCCGTGATGGCACCCAGCTCGCGCTCGAGGGCGCACGGGTCGACGATCGACAGCCCGTGCACGTCGAGGATGTGGTTGCCGTTGTCCGTGACGAGTCCGCGGCGCCACACGGGGCGGCCGCCCCGCGCCTCGATCGCGCGCGCGACCAACGCGCGGGCCATCGGAATGACCTCGACGGGCAGTGGGAAGGCGCCGAGGGTGCCGACCAGTTTGCTCTCATCGAGGATGCAGATGAACCGTTCCGCCGCGGCGGCCACGATCTTCTCGCGGGTCAGCGCACCGCCGCCGCCCTTGATCAGATGGCGCGTCCGGGTCGCCTCGTCGGCGCCGTCGACGTACAGGTGCAGGCCGGTGAGCTCGTTGAGGTCGAGGACTTCGATGCCGGCGGCACGCAGCAGACCGCTGGTGGCCTCCGAGCTCGATACGGCCGCGCGGATCAGTCCGGGGCGTGTCGCGAGCGCTGCGATGAAGT
>JAJXWE010000348.1 GCA_021781775.1 Pseudomonadota bacterium
CACCGACTTGCGATGACGAGCACCACCGACGCCCGTTTCATCGAGGCGCGCCTGCGCGGCGTGCGCCTCGTCCGAGCGGCACGAACGATTCTGGATGAGGTGAGCTGGACGATCCGTCCGGGCGAGCGCTGGGTGCTTGCGGGGGCCAACGGTGCAGGCAAGACGCAGCTGCTCAAGATCGTGGCCGGCTCGGTGTGGCCCACGCCCGATGAACCCGGAGTGCGCCAGTACCGCTGGCGCGGCGAGCATTGGCGGACGCCGCACGGCATCCAGGCGGAAATCGGTTACCTCGGTCCGGAGCGCCAGGATAAGTATGAGCGCTACGGCTGGAATCATACCGTCGAGCAGGTCGTGGAGACCGGGGTGCACCGCACGGATATCCCGCTGCACCCGCTGAGCGCCACCGAACGCTCACGTGTCACTGCGGTGTTGCGTCGCTTGCGCATCGGCTCGCTGGCCGCGAGGCGATTTCTGACGCTCTCCTACGGTGAGCGGCGTTTGGTGCTGCTGGCGCGTGTCTTGGTATCGCGGCCGCGACTGCTGCTGCTCGATGAGCTTCTGAACGGCCTCGACCTGCTCAATCGGGCGCGGGCGCTGCGCTGGCTGGAGAGCACGGCGCGTGCGCCGCTGCCGTGGGTGCTGTCGATCCACCGGGCCGAGGATGTCCCGGCCGCGGCCACGCACGTGTTGATCCTGGAGCACGGCCGGGTCGTCTATCGGGGCACTCGCTCGCGCGCTCCGCTGGCACGATGGTTGAAGGAAGGCGCGCGGCGCACTCGGGCCGCTCACATCGCCGCGCAGGTCCGCCCCGACGAGGCGCAGAGTGCGGCGCGAGTGCCGGGACCCGTGGTGGTCCGGTTGAGCGGCGCTGACGTGCATCTGGAGGAGCATCTCGCCCTGCGCGATGTCTCCCTCACCGTGCGCGCCGGGGAATGCTGGCTGGTTCATGGCCGCAATGGATCGGGTAAGACGACGCTGGTGCGTACGCTCTACGGCGACCACGGCGTGGCTTGCGGCGGGCGGATCGAGCGCGCCGGGATCGAGCCGGGCGTACCGCTTGAGGTCTTTCAGCGCCGTGTGGCGCTAGTAGCGCCGCACCTGCAGGCCGACCATCCCCAATACCTGACGGTCGCCGAAGTCGTGCAGTCCGGCCGCTACGCCAGTATCGGATTGAACGAGGCGCCGAACGCGGCCGATCGTGCGGCGGCGCGCCGTGCGATGCGCGAATTCGAAGTGCTGCCGTTCGCGGCGCGCCCGCTGAAGGAGCTGTCGTACGGGCAGCTGCGCCGTGTGTTGTTCGCTCGCGCCTGGGTCGGCCGGCCGATGCTGCTGCTGCTCGATGAGCCGTTCGCGGGACTCGATGGCCCGACGCAGAGCGCGCTGCAGATACGCATCGAGCGCCTGGCGGGTGAGGGCGCCGCGGTCGTGATCGTCGTGCACCGCCGTTCCGAGTGGCCGCGGTGCGTCACGCACGAAGTTGAGCTCGCCGGCGGAGCGGTGCGCTACGCCGGACCGGTGCGGTTCAGTCGAGGGTCATCTCGGTCTGGAACACCGAGACGGCCTGGCCGATGATCCACACGGCGGACGGTACGCCACCGGTCATCTCCAACTCGATTTCCACCCGGCCGGGCCGCTGCAGCCAGCGTCCCTGCACGCCCTGGAACACGGCCTTGTGCCGGTCGTGCGCGAGCAACCCGTGGTGCACCAGATACACGCCGAGCAGGCCGTGCGCGTTGCCGCTCACGGGATCCTCGGCGATGCCAAGGGCCGGGCAGAACATGCGCGACTCGGTCAGGTGATCCCCCGCCAGCGGCTTCAGCGCGAACACGAAGTAGCCCGCCGCGCCGATCTGGGCCGACAGCGTCGTCAACCGGGACATGTCGGGCTTGAGGTGATTGAGCGGCTCGGCGCCGCGCACGCCGATCAGCAGGCGTGTGCTGCTCGCGCCGGCCACGCGCAGCGGGCAGCGCGGATCGAGGTCATCGGTGGCGAGCGCCAGGGCGTCGAGCACGGCGAGCCGTTCACGGTCGTTCAGCTCACGGCCGAGCGGGGGCGGATTCTGGCGGACGGCGATGCGGCGGTCGCGCCCGCTGCCGCGTACCTCGATGTCCACGATCCCGGCCTTGGACTTCTGCCTCAGGCGCACCGGGGCTGCGCTGCGTCCCGAGAGAACGTGGTGCGCGGCCACGGTGGCATGGCCGACGAATCCGGCCTCGGTGCGCGGCGTGAAGAAACGCACGCGGACGTCGTGATCCGGGCCATCGGGGGCGAACAGGAACGCCGTGTCCGCGTTGTTCAGCTCGCGGGCGATGGCAAGCATCTGCGCGTCGGTGAGGCCATCGGCATCGAGGACGACCCCAGCGGGATTGCCCGTGAAGCGATCGAGGGTAAAGGCATCCACTTGGTGGATTTGGATCTTGCGGCTCATCTGCATCTCTGTCGCCTGGCCCGGCCATGCGCGGCCCGGGCCGAAGGGCGGCCATTCTAGCCCATCGCGCCCGCAACGGTAGAATGCCCGGTATGGATGTCGGGGTAGAGATCAGCCTGTACCCGCTCGCCGAGCACTTTGCTCCGGTGATTCATGAGTTTATCGAGCAGCTGTCCGCCCACCGCGAGCTGAAGGTGCTGCCGGGCAGCCTGAGCACCCAGGTTTACGGCGAGTACGAGCAGGTCTTCGCGGCGGTGCGGGAGGCGGTGCGGGTGACCCTCGAGTCCCGCCGGGCGGAGGGCGGGCGGGCCGCCCTGGTCCTGAAGGTGCTCGGGCCGCTCTAGGACCAAGCGCGGGCGGGGCAGTGGCGCAAGCGGCGCTGACCCGGCACACTAGCGAGTGATACCCCGTTTTTTGACGCAACGAACCCGGCTAAGAGGTAGGTGAATGGCGCTGCTGCGAGTGATTGACCGTGACGGCAAGGAGCACCAGGTCGAGGGCAAGACGGGCCTGAAGCTCATGGAGACGCTGCGGGACCTCGAGTACGGCGTCGCCGCCATCTGCGGGGGCATGTGTTCGTGCGCGACCTGTCATGTGTACGTTGATCCGCAGTGGGTGAGCCGGCTCCCGGAGCCGATGTCCGATGAGCGGGAGCTGCTGACCGAACTTAGCCACTATCAGGACAATTCCCGCCTGTCCTGCCAGTTCGATTTCACCCCCGAGCTCGATGGGTTGCGCGTCACCGTCGCGCCCGACGAGTGAGACCAGTGGCTCACGCAGCTCACGCGGAATCGCCCCGTGCTTGAGGCGATCATCGGCCTGGCCGTCGGCGGGGTCATCATCCTGGTCCTGCTCTACGTTCGCTTGCGACGGGCGTTTCGCCAGGAGCGTCTGGCCC
>JAJXWE010000349.1 GCA_021781775.1 Pseudomonadota bacterium
GAAATTGCGCTGCACCACCTGACCGTCCTGCAGCGTGATGAAAGGATGCAGCGCCTGCCCCAGCCCGTCAAGAATCGCGCCCTGCGCCTGGTTGTATGCGCCGGCGGGGTTGATGATCTGTCGGCCGATGTCGATCGCCGCCCAGATCTTGTGCACTTGCGGCACGCCTTCGCGGTCCGCGCTCGCCTTGACCACCTCGGCGACGTAGCCGAAGTGGCTGTAGTAAAAGGCGAGACCCAGTCCCGTTCCGGCCGGTAGTTTCTGGCGGTGTGCCCAGCCGGCCCGCTCGGCGACGAGTTGCAGCACCCCCCTCGCGCGGCCGGTATCAAACGGCGGGATCTTCATGCCGAAGCGCGTTCGGGGCGAGGGCAGCACGCGCGCCGGTCCGTACATCGCGAGACGCAGGGCGAGTGGATCGAGCCCGCCGGCGTGTGCTAACTCGTCGAGAAACGACTCGAACGCAAACGCCAGCGCATTGCCGCCGGGGTTGCGCATCGGGCCGGTGGGCGCATCAAGCTGAATCAACGAGCGGCCGTACTCGAGGCTCGGAATGTAACCCGCCGGAAAGTGCTCGCTCGGCAGATCGGCCGAGTCGGCGACCTGGCCATTCCGGCCGAACGTGACAAAATGATCGCGGAAGGCAATCGGCTTGCCGGTCGCGTCCAGTCCCGCCTTGAAGTAGTGAAAGCCACCCGGCCGGTATGCGTCATGCTGCAGGTCCTGCGGCCGGGTCCACAGGAGCTTCACCGGCCGACGCGCGCGCTGGGCGATCGCGGCGGCCTCGACCATGTAATCATTGCTCAGCCGCCGACCGAAGCCGCCGCCGACCCGGGTCATGTGCACGCTGATGCGCGAGGCATCGATCCCCAGCGTGCGCGCAACCAACTTCGCCCCCGGACCGGGATTCTGAGTGGGCGCCCAGATCTCCAGGCCGCCGTCGGGCTTAACTCTGGCGGTGCAGTTCTGCGGCTCGAGCGTCGCGTGAGCGAGGAACGGATATGCGTACGAGGCACGCACGACTTTCGCCGCCCGCGCCAGCGCGGCCTCGAAGTCCCCGTCGCGACGGATGAAGGCCTGTGGCGCCGAATCTGCCAGACCGGCGGCTTGCTGCTCGAATGCCTGCGTGCTCTGGCCGGGCGCGGAGTCCGGCGACCATTCCACGCGCAGCCTCTTCAGCGCCTTCTGCGCATCCCACCACTTGTCGGCGACGATGGCGACGCCGTCGACGAGGCCCATCTTCACTGCGGCATCGACATCTCTGCCGCGCAGGATGAACGCATCGCGCACGCCCGGCAGCGCCTTGATCTGCTCGATGTTGGCGCGCACCAGGCGTCCGCCGAATACCGGAGACTTCTCATACAGCGCGTAGCTCATCTGCGGCAGCGTCACATCGATGCCGAACAACGGTTCCCCGTCGAGCACGCGCGCGCTGTCGACGCCGCCGGTGAATTTTCCGATGATCGTGTATTCGCCCGGTGTCTTGAGCGTGACTGAATCCAGATCCGGTACCGGCAGCGACGCGGCCGCGCTCGCCAGTGCGCCGTAGCTCAGCATCCGCCCGCTGGATGCGTGGCGCACCATGCCCGCTTTGGCCGTGCACTCGGCGCGCGGAACGCGCCAGCGGCGCGCCGCGGCGCTGATCAGCATCTGCCGCGCGGCTGCCCCGACGCGCTGCATCGGGATCCAGTTGAGCGGCGTACCGAGGCTGCCGCCGGCGAACTGCGCGCCGAACACCGGATCGAGCATGGCCTGCTCGACGCGCACGTTGCTCCATTCGACGTCGAGCTCGTCGGCGATCAACATCGGCAGGGTGGTCTTCATGCCCTGGCCGATTTCCGGGTTTTTGGCGGTGATCGTGACGATGCCATCCGGAGCGATCTTGATATAGGCGGCAATCATTGCCTCATCCGCCGATGCCCGCTCGATGAACCGCAGGGTCAGCAGCAGACCGCCGCCCGCCGCCAGACCCGCGCCGAGGAATGCGCGGCGCGTGAGTCGCTGCCCTCTCGAGGCCGCGGGATCTGGCTGCTGCGCGGCATTCTCGGCGTTCATGAGCGTTCCTCCCGGGTGTCGGCGGTCGGCAGGCCGGCGGCCTGTTTGATGGCCGCGCGGATCCGCGTGTAGGTGCAGCAGCGGCAGATGTTGCCCTGCATCGCCTGGTCGATGTCCTGGTCAGTCGGATGGGGATGGCTCGCGAGCAGCGCCGTCGCCGTCATGACCTGGCCGGCCTGGCAGTAGCCGCACTGCATGACATCGAGGTCGAGCCAGGCTTGCTTGACCTTGCGGCCCCACTCGCTCTCGCCGATCCCCTCGATGGTCACGACGGGTGCCGCGCCGACCGCCGAGACGGGAATGACGCAGGAGCGAACCGGCACGCCCCCGAGATGCACGGTACAGGCGCCGCACACGCCAATGCCGCAGCCGTACTTGGTGCCCACCAGGCGCAGATCGTCGCGCAGCACCCACAGCAGCGGCGTGTCCGCATCCTCGTCCACCGTGCGTCGCGTGCCGTTGACCAGGATGGAAAATCTCATGAGCGCCTCCGCTCGCGTGGCGCCGTCGAGCGACGGCTGGGCGTTCGCGAGCCTCAAAGTATAGGAGATCCACCCCGACCGGTCAGCTCCGCGGTGCGGCGCACGTCTGGCCGATCGTGGGCGTGCGACCGCGCAGGCACCGTTGTCTTGGCCGATGCGTTGCGAGCGCCGCACCCAGCGAACTTCATCGCGTGGTGGATTGACCGAGGGCGAGGAGATCCGCCGGCGTATCGATGTCGACACCGGCGTTCGGCATCGGCACCTCGAGCACTTCGTCGGCGTGCTCGCGCAGCAGCGCCCGAGCTCCCGCATCGCCGGCAAGACGCCGCAGTTCGCCGAACAGTCGCCGCGGAAAGATCGCCGGTGCGCCGGGGCTCGCGCCGTAGCGGGCCGCCACGATCGACTGCGGCGCGCCGCGCCAGATATGGGCGAGCCGCGCGTAGTCTTCAGCCGTGACGAGCGCCTGGTCGCCGAGAGCCAACAGCGCGCCGCCGCAGCAGTCCGGCAGACGCTCAATGCCGGCCCGGATCGAGCTCGCAAGTCCCTCTGGCCAGTTTGCGTTGACGCAAACCGTCACGGGCGCACGCTCCAACAGTGTGGCGAGCTCTTCCGCGTGGGCGCCGAGAATCACCCAGGTGCGATCGGCGGCGGCTGACGCTGAGCGCATCGCGTGCAGCAGCATCGGCTCCTCACCGATGCGGGCGAGCTGCTTGATCGCGCCGAAACGGCGCGAGGCGCCGGCCGCGAGGACCAGTGCGTGCAGTTCGGTGCCGGGTGTGCTCATGTGG
>JAJXWE010000350.1 GCA_021781775.1 Pseudomonadota bacterium
CACTGCAACGTCGTACCAGCGGGTGCAGCCACGAATCAGGCAGGCGTCGGGTATGACGTTCCACGTGTCTCCCGCCTGGATCTGCGTCGCCGAGACGACCGCCGAGCGCAGTGGGTCGACATTGCGGCTGACGATGCTCTGCAGTGCCGAGACGAGCTGTGCGGCAGCGAGGATGGGATCGGCACCCTCGTGCGGCATGGCGCCGTGGCAGCCCCGGCCGCGGATCTGGATCTCGAAGGTATCGAGCGCCGCCATCATGGGTCCGTCACGCGCGACGCAGACTCCGGCGGGCAGTGCCGGCCAGTTGTGCAGTCCGTAGATGCTCTCGCAGGGGAACAGTCTGAACAGGCCATCTTCGATCATGCGCCGACCGCCGCCTTCGTTCTCCTCGGCCGGCTGGAAGATGAAGTGTACCGTGCCGTCGAGGTCGGGGAGCTGCGCGCACAGGCCGGCCGCGGCGAGCGCCATGGCCGTATGTCCGTCATGGCCGCACGCATGCATCACGCCCGAGGCGCTCGAGGCGTGCGCAACGCCACTCACTTCTCGGATCGGCAGCGCGTCCATGTCCGCGCGGATACCAATGGTGCGCCGGCCCGTGCCGCGACTGACGGTGCCGACGACCCCGGTGCCACCGAGTCCACGGTGGACCTTGAAGCCGAATTGCGCGAGTTGGCTCGCGACGAAATCTGCGGTCCGGTGCTCCGCATAGGCCAGTTCCGGGTGTCGGTGCAGGTCGCGGCGCCACGCGGTGGCCTGCGCGAGCAGTTCATCCGGGACGGTTCCGTCAGTCTTCTGTGGTGGCAAGACCGGCTCCTCCAGAAACACGCATCCGAGACAGTATGGCCATGGCGGGGCGGCGCCCGGTACGGACGCGGCTTTATCATAGTCGCCTACCCGCTCGCCGGGTCGAGGGAATTATCGCGCTGGCGACGCAGTGACTGGCGGGAGTCCGGCCGCATCTCGCGCGCGGTGCGCCACTCGCGGCCGGTATCCGGCCGAGAATTCCGGGCGGGCGCGGCGGGCATCGGCCTACAATGGTGCGGGCGGTCGGGCCGGGACGCCTCTGCGCCCCGCGCCCCAGAGCCTGTCTCGGCCTGCTGGACCCAGAACGCCACAACTCCTGCCAACGGAACCCTCGTGAACGCACCGTCGGTGATCTATCCCTTTGAGGCCGTCCCGGCGACGGGGGCGGCCGTCGAGGTCGCCCCGGGGGTGCTGTGGCTCAGAATGCCGTTGCCGATCGCCCTCGACCACATCAACGTGTGGGCGCTGGCGGACGGAGAGCGCTGGACGATCGTGGACACCGGCATGCACACGGCGCAGGCGATCGCGGCGTGGCAGCAGATCTTCGCCGGCCCGATGGGGAATCGCCCGGTCGGCCGCGTGATCTGCACGCACATGCATCCGGACCACGTCGGCATGGCGGGCTGGCTCACGCGCCGCTTCGAATGTCGCCTGTGGATGTCTCGTCTGGAGTACGCAATCTGTCGGATGCTGGTCGCAGACGCGCATCGCGAAGCGCCGGCCGACGGCGTGCGTTTCTACCGGGCAGCGGGCTGGGACGAGGCGGCGATCGAGGCGTACCGGGCGAGCTTCGGCGGATTCAGCAGCCACATCCACGAGCTGCCGGACAGCTTTCGCCGGATGAGCGACGGCGATGAAATCGAAATCGGCGGGCGGCGCTGGCTTGCGGTGGTCGGGCGCGGGCATTCCCCGGAGCACGTCTGCCTGTATTGCCCAGAGCTCGACGTGATGATCGCAGGCGATCAGGTGCTGCCGAAGATCACCTCGAACGTATCGGTCTTCCCCACCGAGCCCGACGCCGATCCGCTTGCCGATTGGCTCGACTCGATCGCAATGATCGCGCAGCGGGTCCCCGACACGGTGCTGGTGCTGCCCGCCCACAAGGAGCCGTTCCGCGGCCTGCATGCGCGCCTGGGCGAGCTCAACGCCTGGCACGAGGGGGCGCTGAGGCGTGTGCTCGCGGTGCTGCGCGAGCCGAAGCGGGCGATCGACGTCTTTCCGGCGATGTTCCGCCGCAACGTCAGCCACGCGCTGCAGCTTGCGACGGGCGAGTGCATCGCACACCTGAACTGTCTGCTTGGTCGCGGCCTCATCGAGTGCGAGCAGGTCGAGGGCATCGCCTGGTACCGCGCGAGCCGCTCCGCGGCATCGCTCGAAGCGCCGCAGAGCGCCGGCTAGGGTGTCGCCCTCAGCACGGAGGTTGCGCGGCTACCTCGTCGCACCGAGCTTGTCCTGGGTCCGGGTCTCGAAATCCCGCGCATCGTGCCGCTCGTGCAGCTGGGTCGCCGGCTCGCCGCTCAACCGGTTGACCATGCGTCCGCGCCGCACGCCCGGTCGCTCGAGCAGGCGGTCCGCCCAGCGCTGCACGTTGGCATATTCGTGCACGCCGAGGAACTCTCCGGCTCCGTAGAGCCACCCCTTGGCAAGACCCCCGTACCACGGGAATATCGCCATGTCCGCGATGGTGTATTCGGCTCCTGCGATGTACGCGCTCTCGGCGAGCCGGCGGTCGAGCACATCGAGCTGGCGCTTGACCTCCATGGCGAAGCGGTCGATGGCGTATTCGATCTTCGCAGGCGCATAGGCATAAAAGTGGCCGAAGCCACCGCCGAGATAAGGCGCGCTGCCGACCTGCCAGAACAGCCACGAGAGGCACTCGGCGCGCGCGGCGGGATCCGTCGGCAGGAACGCGCCGAACTTCTCGGCCAGGTAGACGAGGATCGCGCCCGATTCGAACACGCGGATCGGCTTCGACCCGCTTCGATCGAGCAGCGCCGGGATCTTGGAATTGGGATTCACCGCGACGAAGCCGCTGCCGAACTGCTCCCCGTCGGCGATGCGGATCAGCCAGGCATCGTATTCGGCACCGGTGTGGCCGAGGGCGAGCAGTTCCTCGAGCAAGATCGTCACCTTGACGCCGTTCGGGGTGCCGAGGGAGTACAGCTGCAGCGGATGGCGGCCGACCGGTAGCGTCTTCTCGTGGGTCGCTCCGGCGACCGGGCGGTTGATATTGGCGAACTGTCCGCCGCTCGGTTTGTTCCAGCTCCAGACCTCCGGCGGTACATATGCGGAGTCGCTCATCGTGAAGCTCCATCCCGTGTTGATGCTGCGGAGCGCCCGCAGCCGGCGGCGCGAGCGCCACGGTTAAGCGCACGCGCTCATATCATTGGGTCGCATGCATTTTACGTCGGCTCGCGCGCGCGTGCGCAGCCGTGGCCGCTAGCGGATGGGCGGGTCGAGGCGCATCGGTACCGACAGGCCGCCGAGGCGCGCGAGGTGTGCGCCGCTCA
>JAJXWE010000351.1 GCA_021781775.1 Pseudomonadota bacterium
GCTACGGCTTTCTCTCGGAGAACCCCGACTTCGCCGCCGGCTGCGAGCGGGCGGGCATCATATTCATCGGGCCCGAGCCGCAGACGATGCGACTGCTCGGCAACAAGGTCTCGGCACGCAATCTCGCCGAGCGCGCCGGCGTGGCCGTGATGCCGGCGACCCCGCCGCTGCCGGCGGAGCCGGCCGAGTGCCTGCGGCTGGCCGCGCAGATCGGCTATCCGGTGATGCTCAAGGCGAGCTGGGGCGGCGGCGGGCGCGGCATGCGCGTCGTCGAGAACGATCAGCAGCTGCAGGAGCTGCTGCCCCTCGCCCGGCGGGAAGCGAAGGCGGCGTTCGGTAACGACGAGGTGTATCTCGAGAAGCTGGTGCGCCGGGCGCGGCACGTTGAGGTGCAGATCCTCGGCGACGCGCACGGCACGCTGGTGCACCTGTTCGAGCGCGACTGCACGGTGCAACGGCGCAACCAGAAGGTGGTCGAGCGCGCGCCGGCGGTGTTTCTCGCCGCAGCGCAGCGCGCCGAGATCTGCGCCGCCGCGCTCGCCATCGGCCGTGCGGCCCGCTACCGCAACGCCGGCACCGTGGAGTTTCTGCAAGATGCCGACACCGACCGGTTCTACTTCATCGAGGTCAACCCACGCATCCAGGTCGAGCACACCGTCACCGAGTGCGCCACGGGCATCGACCTGGTCAAGGCACAGATCCACATCGCCGGGGGCGCGCGGCTCGGCACGCCCGAGAGCGGCGTGCCGGCTCAGGAGGACATCCGCATCCAGTCCCATGCGCTGCAGTGCCGGGTGACGACCGAGGACCCGGAAAACAACTTCATCCCCGATTACGGCAAGATCAGCGCCTATCGCAGCCCGGCGGGCTTCGGCATCCGGCTCGATGCCGGCACGGCCTACACCGGCGCCATCATCACCCGCTCGTACGATTCGCTGCTGGTGAAGGTGACCTCCTGGGCCTCGACGCCGCAGGAGGCCATCGCACGCATGCACCGCGCGCTGTGGGAGTTCCGCATCCGCGGCGTGGTCACGAACCTGCGCTTTCTCGACCAGCTGATCAGCCATCCGCGCTTTGCCGACGGTGCGTACACCACCCGGTTCATCGACGAAACACCGGAGCTGTTCCAGTGGCCGCGCAAACGCGACCGCGCGACCCGCATCCTCACCTACATCGCCGAGACCATCGTCAACGGCAACCCGGAAACGCGCGCGCGGCCACGACCCGAGCGGATCGAGACGCCGAAGTTGCCGCCGGTGGCGCTTGCCGAGCCGGCGGCAGGCACCAAACAGCGGCTCGAGGAGCTGGGCCCGGAAGGCTTCGCCCGCTGGATGCTCGCCGAGCGCCGGGTACTGCTCACCGATACCACCATGCGCGATGCGCACCAGTCGCTGCTCGCCACGCGCATGCGCACCATCGACATGGCGGCGATTGCCCCGTACTACGCCAGCCTCGCCCCGCAGCTGTTTTCGGTGGAGTGCTGGGGCGGCGCGACGTTCGACGTGGCGATGCGCTTCCTGCACGAGGATCCCTGGCAGCGCCTGGCGGTGTTGCGCGAACGGATGCCGAATCTGCTGCTGCAGATGCTGCTGCGCTCGGCCAACGCGGTCGGGTACGCCAACTATCCGGACAACGTGGTGCGCTTGTTCGTCAAGCGGGCGGCCGAGCGCGGCATCGATGTGTTCCGCATCTTCGACTCGCTCAACTGGGTCGAGAACATGCGCGTCGCCATCGACGCGGTGCTGGAGAGCGGCCGCCTGTGCGAGGCGGCGATCTGCTACACCGGCAACCTCAGCGACCCCGGTGAGCGCAAGTACACGCTCGATTACTACCTGCGGCTCGGACGAGAGTTGAAAGCCGCCGGTGCGCATGTACTCGGCATCAAGGACATGGCGGGATTGTGCCGGCCGCGCGCGGCATTCACTCTAATCAAGGCGCTGAAGGACGAAATCGGCCTGCCGGTTCATTTTCACACGCATGACACCAGCGGCATTGCCGCCGCCAGCGTGCTGGCCGCGGTGGAGGCCGGGGCCGATGCCATCGACGGCGCCATCGACGCGATGAGCGGCCTCACCTCGCAGCCGAACCTCGGCTCGATCGTCGAGGCCCTGCGCCACGGCCCACGCGATCCGGGCATCGACCCGGCGAGCCTGCGTCTGCTGTCGTCGTATTGGGAGCAGGTACGCCGGCTGTATTGTGCGTTCGAGAGCGACATCCGCTCGGGAGCCTCCGAGGTGTACGTGCACGGCATGCCGGGCGGGCAATATACCAATCTGCGCGAGCAGGCCCGCGCGCTCGGCATCGACAGCGCGCACTGGCCGCAGGTTGCGCAGGCCTATGCGGACGTCAACCAGATGTTCGGAGACATCGTCAAAGTCACTCCGAGCTCCAAGGTCGTGGGCGACATGGCCCTGTTGATGGTGACCAGCGGCCTGACGCCGCAACAGGTGCTGGAGCCGAACGTCGACGTGCCGTTCCCGGAGTCGGTCGTACAGTTCTTTCACGGCGATCTCGGTCAGCCTTACGGCGGATTTCCGCCGACGCTGCAGCGCAAGGTACTCAAGGGCGAGCGTCCGCTGGAACAGCGGCCCGGCGCGGCCATGCCGCCGGTGGACCTGGCGGCCGAGCGGGCCAGGATCCAGAAGGCCACGCCGCGCACGGTCGGCGACGACGATCTCGCCTCTTATCTGATGTATCCGAAGGTCTGGCTCGAGTACGCCGCCGGACAGGCGCGCTACGGCGACGTCGGGATCCTGCCGACCTCCGTCTTTTTCTACGGCATGGAGCCGGGGGACGAGATCAGCGTCGACCTGGAGCGCGGCAAGCGGCTGTTCGTACGGTACGTAGCCTGCAGCGAAGTGCACGAGGATGGCACGCGCACGGTGTTCATGGAGCTCAACGGCCAACCCCGGTCACTGCGGGTGGCAGACCGCAGCCAGGTCGCCAAGCGTCCGCCGCAGCGCAAGGCCGAGCCGGGCGATGCCCGGCAGGTCGGCGCGCCGATGCCGGGCACGGTCGCCACCATCGCCGTCAGCCCCGGACGCAAGGTGGCACGCGGCGATGTGCTGGTGAGTCTCGAGGCGATGAAGATGGAGACCCAGGTGCGCGCCGACATCGACGGCGAGGTCGCAGAGGTCCTGGTCACGCCCGGACAGCAGGTGGACCCGAAAGATCTGCTCGTCCTGCTGCGCTGAGAGCGCCGCCGCGGGCCGCTCAGTTGCGGCGCAGCAGCAGCAATGCCAGGCCGTGCTGGGGCACGGCCAGTTCGATCCGCCCGGCCGTCAGGTGCACGGTCCGCGGTGGCGCGA
>JAJXWE010000352.1 GCA_021781775.1 Pseudomonadota bacterium
GAGTGGGTCGAGGACGCCTTCCAGGGCAAGGAGCTGCTGCACGAGATCTATTCGCGGCTGCTCAACCCGACCTCCATCTGCCTCGCCAATCACATCGTCGACCTGGAGGCGGGACCGGAGGCGGCCAAATATTTCGCCTGGAATTTCAACTCCGGCATGGCGGCCATCGATGCCACGCTCGCCAATCTCCTCGGCTACGAGGACGTCGTGCTCGCCAGCCGTAACGTGTACGGTGGCACGTACCAGCTGCTGCACGACTGGTACGGCAAACGCAGCAACCTCAGCGTGGCGGTCGAATGGTTCGATGGCGAGAGCGCCGAGGCCTTCGCCGCACAGCTGGCCGAGCTCGAGCGCCGCCACGCCGCACGCCTCGCGCAGGGGCGACAGATCTACGTCTACCTCGAGTCGCCCTGCAATCCGCACGGCAACATTCTCGACGTTCCCGCGATCTGCCGCGCGGCGCACGCCAAGGGACTGACAGTGATCTGCGATGCGACTGTGGGTACACCGGTGCTGCAGCGCCTCCTGCAGCGCACCGAGCGGTCGGAGCGGCCCGACTTCCTCATTCATTCTTACACCAAGGATATCTGCGGTTCGGGCAACACTACCGCCGGAGTGGTCATCGGTCGGACGGAGCGGATGTTCCTGCCCAAGGGCGCGACGGTGCGCGCTGCCGGTGACGATGGACAGGAGCGCGAGTACCGCTGGGACGAGACCATGTTCTGGAACGTCTACTACGTCAAAGGCGCATTTCTCGAGGCCGACAAGGCCTTCGAAGTGCTGAGCGGCATGCGCACCATGGAGCTGCGCGTGCTGCAGAAGTGCATCAACACGATAGTGCTGGCACGCGCATTGTCGCTGCATCCGATGATCAACGTGCACTGCTCAGCGGCCGAGAACCATCCCAATGGCGCGCTGCGCGAGCGCCTCATGACGCTCGGCCTGCCGGCGCCGCTGTTCACCATCGATTTCGAGGGTACGCCGCGTCACCCGCAGCGCCTCGAGCGCGGGCGGCTGCAGCGCCTGCTCGACAGCCTGGAGCCGGCCTTCGGTCTGCAGGTCACCCTCGGGCAGACCAACACCGTGGTCCTCTGCCCGGCGCTGACCAGCCATTCGGAGATGTCCGAACAGGCGCTCGCCGCCGCCGGCATCACGCCGAGCACGCTGCGCATCTCGGTCGGAGACGAAGATCCGCGCTACCTGCTCGAGCACCTGCGTCGGGCCGCGGAGCTGGCCGCCGGCGAGGATGCGCCGCAATTCGTCGCGGGCTTCCCCGCTCGTGCGCAGCTCAACCAGATCTACGAGGAGGTGTACGCGGACGTACACCGGCGCTGGATCGCACAGCGCTGCGCGCAGTGAGACCGGCGCGGTCGCGGCCGCAAGGCCGCAACCGCGCTGAACGCCACCTCAACGCACTGGATCGAGGAACAGCAGCCGCAGCGAGCCGGGCGTGAACGGTGAGCCGCTCGGCCGCTTACCGGCATGCCAGGCTGCAAAGAACGCCTGCAGCGCCTGCACCGTGGTGTGGGCCGCGACGATGAACACACGCCCGCTGCGCGGATCGAGCGCCATGGTTCGCCCCGACAACGCGGTCTTCACCGTCGCCAGCGGCTCGAACATGTTCGCGTTGACCTCGCGGATGACCGACAACGTGCCATCGAGCCCGTTGGAGCTGAATATGAGCCTGCGTCGCGCATCGAACCGGTCCGCGTCGGTGCCGCGACCGATCGGCAGCGTCGCCACCACCGCACCGTCCTCGGCGTTGACCACGACGAGCCGCCCGTTCGAGCAGCTTGCGAACAGGCGGTGCGTCGCGGTGTCGATGGCAAGCCCGTGCGGTCCGCGGCAGGTCGGCATCGGCCAGGCCGCTGTGCGCCGATTGGTTGCGGTGTTGATCCGGAAGATCTCGTGATGCGTCACGCCGTTGACGTACAGCGCGCCCCTGCCGTCCGGCACCGCGTATTCCAGGTCTCCGCCCAGGTGGATCATCGTCACCACCGTGCGCCGCACCGGATCAACCACCGCGACGGTGCCCGTATCACCGTCGATGACGAAGGCATGACCGCTCGCCGGATCGAACGTCACCGCGTCGGCACCACGCTGGATCTTCAGCCGTGCAAGCACCCGCAACGACTTCAGACTGAACAGCACGGCCTGCCCGCGGTCCCCGTCGTCGCTGATGCCCACGCCGGCCTTCTCATCGAAGGCGATTCCGTGCGGTCCGCCGGGAATGGGTCCAACCTGTCCGACAATGCGCCCGCTGCGTCCGTCGATCACCGTCAGGCGGTTTCCGTGAGCGACGAACACACGGTGCGCGACCGGTTCGTAGACCGCGTAATCCCAGCGCTCGGGCGCCCCGAGCGCCACGCTGCGCACAAGGCGATAGGTCAACGCCCCCTGGGCTGAGGCCGGCGGAGCCAGGCCGATCGTCGCGGCGGCGAGCCACAGCACGGCGGCAAGCCCGGAACGTGTCATGGGGTATCGCATCGGCAACCTCCTCGATGAACGCTATGCGGCAGGCGGACATGGGCCGCACTCGGATTATGCTGCGGCGGCACGCGTCGGTACCACGTGACTGCGGCCCAGCCGGCTCGCGCGCGCATCGGTTTGTCGCAATAGGTCGTCACAAGTGGCGCGTGCGTGCCGATCGAGCTAGGGTGGGACCGAGAATCACCGTCGGCTCGCCGAAGGAGGCCCCATGAGCCGGATCGAGCTGCCCGGCAGCGCGCGCGAGCCGCTGGCGGGTGCGCGCGCGCTGCGTCCTGCGGCCGCCGATGAGCGCCTGGAGGCGACGCTTGCTCTGCGACCCAGCGCCCCGCCGCTCTGGGCCGATCACCTGGCGCGGCTCGGTCGCGGCGAGCGCGCGCCGCCGCTGACACGTGAACAGTTCGCACAGCGCCATGGTGCCAGCGAGACTGATCTGCAGGCCGTTGTCACGTTCGCTGCCGCGCACGGTCTGGCCGTCGTGCAACGGCATGCCGCGCGTCGCACCGTCGTCGTGTGCGGCGACGTGGCGCAGATGAATGCCGCATTCGGTGTTGAGCTGTGGCTGTTCGAGTACCCTCAGGGCACCTATCGCGCATCCCGCGCGGCCGTGCAGCTTCCCGCGGAACTACAGGACATCGTCGTGGCGGTGCTCGGGCTGGACGACCGACCGCAGGCACGACCGCATCTGCGCGTGCGCACCGGACCGAAGCCGCGCCGGTCACGCGCGACCCTGCCACCCGCGGGGTCATTCACCGCCGTGCAACTTGCCGCCCTGTACCAGTTTCCCGCCGGCGCCGGTCAGGGTCAGTGCATCGCG
>JAJXWE010000353.1 GCA_021781775.1 Pseudomonadota bacterium
CATGGCAGAGCTCATTTGCTGTTGACGGAAACGGGTTCGACGGACGGCTTGGCGCGACGGATGGCTGCCCCGATCTTCACCGCCTGGTGGCCGCGCGAAGTGCCGAGCGTGCCGTGAAACACCGGCACTTCCTCGGCGAACAGGGTGACCTGCCCGTTGAAGTCGCACGGCAGGACGTCGCCGGGCTTGAGATTGAGCAGCTCGCCGAGCGACAGCGTGGTGCGTCCGACGAGCGTGGTGACGGCGAGTTCGGCGTCGTCGATCTCCTCGCGCAGCGACTGCAGCCAGCGCTCGTCCCGCTCCATGCGGTCGCTCGCGACACCGGCGTCGAGCACCTCGCGCAACGGCTCGATCATGGCGTACGGCATGATGATGTAAAGGTTGCCGCCACCGCCTTCGAGCTCGATTTGGAACGAGGTGAGCACAACGATCTCCGACGGGGAGACGATGTTGGCGAAATGCGGATTGATCTCCGACTGCAGATACTCGGGCTGCAGATCGGCGACGTGCGACCAAGCCTCGCGCAGATCGGTGAACACACTGCGCAGCACCAGTTGAATGATGCGCTGCTCGGTGGCCGTGAACTCCCGGCCCTCGACCTTGGTGTGCCGGCCGTTGCCGCCGAAGAAATTGTCGACGATCGAGAACACCAGCTTCGGGTCGAGCACGATGAGGGCGGT
Source organism: Pseudomonadota bacterium (assembly GCA_021781775.1). Lineage (GTDB taxonomy): Bacteria > Pseudomonadota > Gammaproteobacteria > Steroidobacterales > Steroidobacteraceae > 13-2-20CM-66-19. The sequence goes on from JAJXWE010000353.1 coordinate 681, forward strand.
ACCGCGCAGGGGATTGAAGCGCACAAGATTCAGGCTGCTCGGCACGTGCAGCGTGTGGATGAACTCGCTGAATTTCTTGATCTGCACCGGGCCGACGGAAATCTCCGGCGCGCGGTGTAGCAGGTTGTACAGGCTCACGCGGTTCAGGCGCACGAACCGGTCGTTGATCATCTCGAGCGTGGGCATGCGCCCGCGCACGATGCGCATCTGATTGGCGAAATCGTAGGCCCGGGCTTCCCCGGGCGCCGCAGCCGGCTCGGTGCTCACCGCTCCGGTGTCCACACCGTGCAGCAGAGCGTCGATCTCGGCCTGGTCCAGTATCTTCTCGTTGCTCATGGGGTCGCGGTCGGTGCGTCGGTTACTGCATCACGAAGCTGGTGAAGTAGACGGCCTCGATCTCACCGGGCTTGCCGCCCGCGTCGGCGACTACCTTGCGGATGGCGGCGAGTACCGCGGCGCGCAGCTGCTCTTTGCCGGCTTCGGTGTTGAGAGTGGTGTACTGCTGGCTGCCCAGGAGCATCAGCAGGTTGTTGCGCACGACCGGATCGTTGCTCTTGAGGAGCGTGAGGGCCTTCGGGTCGCGCGACATCACCTGGACGGTCACCTGCAGGAAGCGCGCCTCCTGGCTGCCCTGGAAGTTCACCACGAAGGGCTTCAGCGCCAGATACTGCGGGGGGCCCGCCGGCTTGGCCTTCGTGGCGTGCGCGCCGGCGGACTTCGAATGCATCAGCAAAAATCCGGTCGTCGCGCCGCCGCCCACCAGCACGACGGCGGCGGCGATGACGAGCCACAGGGGCAGTGCACGCTTTTTCTTCGCGGGTGCTGCGCCGGCATCGGCGGCAGCGGCTTCGGGGGCGGTGGCCATCGGTCGTGCGACTCCTGTGCATCAGAGGGTGTGCCGGCGAGGAGGTGCAATGCCTGTGCCATGGGTCTATCGGAATGGGCAACCGCTTGAGTCGTAAAGAAATTACGTTTCTCACGCTCTGTGAGCGACGTCACATGGGCGGTGCGGCGTCGGACTTCCGGCGCGGGCGCAGCACACCCGGCGAATCGTCGCGGTCGCTCGGCGTTGTCGCCAAAAGTGAACAATTGGGGAGACCGATCACAGAAAGGGGACGGCCTGATACGCGACATTACACACCGACGAGCGGCGCGAGCACAGCTCGGCTCCAGTGAAGAACAAGCCCAACAGAATTGGATAACCGATGATCGCCAGCGAATGTGTCCCGGATGTCGCCATCGAGCATGGAGAGCGGACGGTCGGACTGCCGGTCGCCGGATCGGCCCGATTGCCGAGCGGCACCTCTCCGGCTATCCGCGCTGTCAGCGCGCTGATCCGCCAGGTCGCTGGCTTTGATTCGACCGTGCTGGTGCTCGGGGAGTCCGGAACTGGCAAGGAAGTGGCGGCGCGCGCCATTCACGATCTGAGCCCGCGGCGAAACCGGCCGTTCGTGGCGGTCAACTGCGGAGCGATCCCGGCGGATCTGCTCGAATCTGAACTGTTCGGTCACGAGAAGGGCGCCTTCACCGGCGCAATCGCCGCGCGCAAGGGACGCTTCGAGATTGCCGAGGGCGGCACGCTGTTCCTCGACGAGATCGGGGACATGAGTCCCTCAATGCAGGTGAAGCTGCTGCGCGTTCTGCAGGAGCGCGTGTTCGAGCGGGTGGGCAACCACGCGCCGATCCGCTGCAATGTCCGCATCGTCGCCGCCACCCACCGCAATCTGGAGGCGGCGATTGCCCAGGGAACCTTCCGCGAGGACCTGTTCCACCGCCTGAACGTCTTTCCGATCGAGATGCCCGCGCTGCGCGAGCGACGTGAGGATCTCACCGCGCTGGTGGGCGAGTTCGCCGAGCGCAACGCGGCCGAGGGCCGCGGCTGGGTGTCCTTCTCGGCGCATGCGCTCGCCGCGCTGGCCGAGCATTCCTGGAGCGGGAACGTCCGCGAGTTGTCCAACCTGGTCGAGCGGATGTCGATCGTGCGCGCCGGCCAGACCGTCGAGGTGGCGGATCTGCCGCCGAAGTACCAGCCACCGAAGGGTTGGGTGGGAGCGTCGCTGAGTGAACCGGCCGCTGCCGCCGAATCCGTGAGCGACGCGGCACCGCTGAGCGAAGCCGCCGCGCTCGCGCTGCTCGAGTCGGCCGAGTCCTGCCGCCCTGCCGACCCGCGTGCCCTGCCGGAGCAGGGCATCGATCTGCGCGAGCACCTGCTGTCGATCGAGCGGGCACTGGTTCAACAGGCGCTGCGGCGCGCCAACGGCACCGTCGCCCAGGCGGCCCGTCTGCTCAACCTGCGTCGCACGACGCTCGTCGAGCGTCTGCGCAAACTCGGATTCACCGAGGTTGCGACGGAAGTTTGACGTCCGGGCGCGGCGCACGGCCGCGCGCGTGACCGGCGTCACGCTTCCGGAGTGGATTGACCTCAGGCACGGTACTTGCATTTCCCCAGGCAGCATCCCTGCGTTTGGGGGAATCGATGCCCGAGAATCACGCACTATCGTTCACCGTCACTTCCACTGATCCCGGCGTTCCGGAGCCGGTCGCCTGCTCGAGCAGCTCGCAGCGTCTGCTCGAGCTCGCGCGCCGCGTTGCCGTCAGCGATTGCACGGTGCTGATCTGG
>JAJXWE010000354.1 GCA_021781775.1 Pseudomonadota bacterium
GTCCTCGAGTTTGCGGACGTTGGCCGGGAAGGGACGGGTCCCCTGACCCTGAGCAGACGCGAACTCTTTTTCGATGCCTTTCAAAAAACACTTGAATTTTTAAATTATAACTTTGATAATCTAATAATATTATTATAGGTATCGTACTGTGAAGCGAGTGGCCGAAGAGCTGCTGAGGCAATGGAGGGGATCATCCAGACGTAAGCCATTGATAGTTCGTGGTGGAAGACAGGTCGGCAAGACTTGGTCCGTCGAGCAGTTCGGGCGAGAGCACTTTACGACTACGGTCAAGATAGACCTCGAGAAACGTATCGATCTGCACCGTATCTTCGCGGGCAATCTGGACAGCAAGGCCTTGCTATCCCAGCTCGAGGTCGCCGTCGGGCGCCGCATCGTTCCGGGCCAGACGCTGCTCTTTCTAGACGAAATCCAGACGTGCCCGCGTGCGCTCAGCGCGTTGCGCTACCTGTACGAGGGCGCTCCCGATCTGCACGTCGTGGCGGCCGGCTCGCTGCTGGAATTCGCGCTCGCGGAGATTTCCTTTCCGGTGGGGCGGGTGCAGTTTCTGAACATGTATCCGCTCACTTTCGCCGAGTTCGTTCTGGCGGGGGGTAACGCACCGCTGCACCAGGTCTTGCGCGGGCCGCCTGCGGCGCTCCCCGAAGCGACGCATCGGCTGTTGCTCGAGGAGCTCAAGCGATATTTCTTCGTCGGCGGCATGCCGGAGGCCGTGCGCGCATACCTCGACGGCTCGATGCTGCAGGCCTTCGAGGTCCAGGCAGAGATCCTGAGCGCCTATCGGCAGGATTTCTCGAAGTACGCACCGCGTGCCGACAAGGACTGCTTGAATCAGGTGCTCGACGGCTGTGCCGCGGCAGTCGGGGAGCAAGTCAAGTACGCGCGACTCGCGCAGGGCTTCTCCAATCCCACGATTCACAAGGCGTTTGATCTGCTGTGCATGGCAGAGGTGCTGCACAAGATTCCGGCCGTGCGCACGCCTACGCTGCCGTTGGGCGCCAGCATCAACAACCGGCGTTTCAAGGCGTCCCTGGTCGATATCGGCCTGATGCAACGGCTGGCGCATCTTCCGGTCGACGTGGAGCTGCGTCACGAGAACCTGCTCGCGCTCTATCGAGGCAAGCTCGCTGAGCAGTTCGTCGCGCAGGAATTGCTGGTGGCGCAGAACCGGGAACTCTATTACTGGGCGCGCGAAGATGCTGGCAGGCCGTCCGAAGTCGATTACCTGATCCAGTGCGATGGCCGCGCTTGCCCGATTGAAGTGAAATCCGGTGAGGGAGGCAGTTTGCGCAGCTTGCATAAGCTCCTTGCCGCCCACCCTGAATGTCCCGAAGGAGTCGTGCTTTCCGGTGGCGCCTACGGCTGGCGTCCGGAGTCGAGACTTCGGTTTGTGCCACTTTATTTCGTTGGCGCGCTCGCAACGCCGGGCGCGGACGCCGCGGCTATTCGATCCCCAGCTTCTTGATCCGGTAGCGCAGCGCCCGGAAGCTCATGCCGAGGAGCTTCGCCGCGGCTGTCTTGTTGTAACGGGTCTTCTCGAGCGCTTGCAGGATGGCGGTGCGCTCAATGCTCTCCAGATGATTTCCGAGCGCCGCACCGGCCGCGCCGGCGTGCTCGGCGGGCGCAGCCGCCGGCGCGCGAGCGGTCGTTCTCAGCTTGACGTGCTCGGGCGTGATCGTGCCGCCGAGACACAGCGTCAGCGCCCGCTCCAGCACGTTCTCCAGCTCGCGCACGTTGCCCGGGAAGGGATAGGTTTTCAGCAGCGCGAGCGCCTCCTCGCTGATGCGCGGCGGCGGGCCGTTGAGGCGCCGGCCGAGCCGCCCGAGCACCGTACGGGCGATGTCCGGGATGTCCTCGGGCCGTTCCCGCAGCGAGGGGACGTGCAGCTCGATCACGTTGATCCGGTAGAAAAGGTCCTCGCGGAACTGTCCCTGCGCAACCAGCTCCGCCAGACTCTTGTGCGTGGCCGAGAGGATGCGCACGTCCACCTTCTCCTCCTGCGACTCGCCCACCGGGCGGACCGTCTTTTCCTGCACAACGCGTAGCAGCTTCACCTGCATGTGCAGCGGCAGGTCGGCCACCTCGTCGAGGAATAGCGTGCCGCCCTCGGCCGCTTGCACCAGGCCCTTCTTGTCGGCGTGCGCGCCGGTGAAGCTGCCGCGCTTGTGGCCAAAGAACTCGCTCTCCATCAGTTCGGTCGGGATGGCGCCGCAGTTGACCGCGACGAACGGTCCGGCGCGGCGCGCGCCGGACTCGTGGATCAGGCGGGCGACCAGCTCCTTGCCGGTGCCGGACTCGCCCGAGATGTGCACCGGCGCCTCGCTGCGGGCGACCCGGGCGATGAGCTCGCGCAGCTGCTCCATGGGCATGGAGTGGCCGATGAGCCGGGCTCGCCCGGGCTCAGGGGGCTGCGGCGGCGGGGGGCTCGCGGCGCCGAGGCGGATGGCGTTGTCGACCAGTTTGCGCAGCACACCGAGGTCGAGCGGCTTGGATACGAAGTCGAACGCGCCGAGTTTCAGGGCCCGCACGGCCGACTCCACGTTGCCGTGCGCGGTGATCACCGCCACGGGCAGCTCCGTGCGGTTCTGCTGGATCCAGGCCACCAGATCCAGGCCGTCCCCGTCGGGCAGGCGCATGTCCGTCAGGCACAGATCGAACGACTCGCCCTTCAGCAGCTTTTGGGCCGTGCTCACGTCCGGGGCGGTCCGGGTCCGCAGGTTCATGCGGCGCAGCGTCAGGCTGAGCAGCTCCAGCAGATCCGGCTCGTCATCGACGATCAACACCGTCGGCCGGCCAGCCTCGGTGCGCGCAGTGCTCGCGCTCAGGTTCAAGTCTCGATCTCCCCTCGCCATCGGTGCGGGTCGGCGAATACCAGCCGAAAAATGCTACCGCCGCCGTGACGTGGCTCATAGAGCAGCGTCGCGCCGTTGGCCTGGGCGAGCTCGCGGGCCAGAAATAGACCGAGTCCGGTGCCGCGCCCGCCGCTGAAGAAGGGCTCGAAGATCTGCCCGACGTGCTCGGGGGCTACCCCGGGGCCGCGATCGGCCACCTCCAGGTACGGACGGCTGCCGGCGTGGCGCCTCCCGCAGTGGACCTCGATCGTCGCAACCTCGCCGGGGCCGACGCCGTAGCGCAGGACATTCTCGCAGAGATTCCACACGATCTGGCGCAGCTGCGCCGGATCGAAACGCACGATGAGCGGCATCTCGCGCACGACGAGCTGCAGCCGCTCCGGCGGGCACTGCATGGTCTCGGCGAATTCCGCGAGGAACGCCTCG
>JAJXWE010000355.1 GCA_021781775.1 Pseudomonadota bacterium
GCCCAATGTGGCAGTGCTCGGCTACTCGAGACTGACGGTCGATTTCGCCCGTAAACAAGGCGCGCGCGTCATCGTGCGCGGCCTACGCGCGGTGTCGGACTTCGAATTCGAGTTCCAGCTCGCCAACATGAGCCGCCACCTGGAACGGGACATCGAGACCGTCTTTCTGACCCCGCAGGAGCAGTTCACGTTTATTTCCTCAACGCTGGTGCGCGAAATCGCCGTATTAGGCGGCGATGTGAGTGAATTCGTGCACCCGATCGTCGAGGTGGAGCTGAAGAAGCGCCGCAGCCCCTGAACGCTCAGCGCTGGCAAGCCGGGCAGTAGTAGCTCGAGCGACCCTGCTGGACGCGGTGGCGAATCAGCGTCGCGCACACGCGGCACGGCTGTCCTGTGCGTTCGTAGACAAAGAGCTTCTGGCGGAAATGACCCGGCGAGCCGTCCGCGCCGACGTAATCGCGCAAGGTCGTGCCACCGACGCGAATCGCCTGTGCCAGTACCGCTCGTACCGCTTTAACCAGTCGTTGCGTTTCAGCACGAGTCAAGCGGCGGGCTTCCCGGCTCGGTCGCACCCCTGCGCGGAACAGCGCCTCGTTGGCGTAAATGTTGCCCACGCCCACCACCAGTCGGCTGTTCATCAACAGCTGTTTGACCGCAAGTCGCCGCCGGCGCGTGAGCCGCCAGAGATACTCGCCGGTGAATGCCGCATCGAACGGCTCGGGCGCCAGGTCGCGCAGCAGCCGGTGCGCGAGCGGGTCACCCTCGACGTAATGCAGACTGCCGAAGCGGCGCGGATCGTTGAAGCGCACGATCCGCGCCGAATCCAAGCGCAGATCGTACTGGTCGTGCGCACGGCGCGGCTCGCCGGCGCTGAGCACGCGCAGTGAGCCCGACATTCCGAGGTGCACGATCAGACTGCCACGCTCTAGGGCGATGAGCAGGTACTTCGCACGCCGTCCGACTGCCTCGATGCGTTGCCCCGCCAATGCCCCCGGCAGCGTAGGCGGAATCGGCCAGCGCAGCCGCGGCTGGTACAACTGGAATGCGACGATCGTCTTGCCGAGGACGTGCGGCTCGATGCCGCGGCGCGTGGTCTCGACTTCGGGAAGTTCCGGCATGGGCACTCGCGGCCGGGCGCAGGCCCGCAGCGGGACGGGGGGTCCAGCGTAGCGGGCGGGCGCGCCGACCGGAAGAGGCGCCGGGCTACTGGGCGTCGCGGCGCGGCAGCATGCGCTTCAGCACGGAGTCGCGCATCACGTAATGGTGCATCAGCGCCGCGGCGGCATGCATGCCGGCCACGATCACCAGCAGGTCCGCCAGATCGCTATGGGTTTCGCTCACGATGTAGATGATCCCAGGGGTGGCAAAGGCCGGCCGGTGGAAGGTGAACCAGTTGAACACGTGCAGGCCGTGCACCCACGCGCGCGCGACGCCGAAGGCCACCGTGAGCACAAGCAGCAGGTACAAGCCGTAATGGACCCCTTTTGCAACCAGGTTCAAGAAGCCCTCATCCGCCGCCGGCAGTCGGCGTCCGGCCGAGGAGCGCCAACCGATCCGCACCAGAATGACCGCGGCAATCAGCAGTCCGAGCACCATGTGCACCGAAAGCGCGGTCAGGCGCGGCGCGCCCTTGGGGAAGAAGCTCAGCGACTGACCGAGCGCCCAGAGCGTAATCACGAGCAGGGCTGTGAGCCAGTGCAGCAGAATGCTGAGTCCGTCGTACTTCATTTCGGAATGTGCCGTCGTCGCCGTCGTCGCCAAGTCGGTCCCCTTCGTGCAGCAGTAGCAGGTGAATCGTTCGCAAAATGCAGGGCCGGCAGCTTAGCCGCCAGAACTCTAAAGTTCTCGGAAAATTGACATTATTGACATGTTTTGGGCCCCGCCCGCCCGCGCAAATTCTTCTTAATCTAGACCTTTGCCATAAAAATACTCGTCGGATCGAACTTCAGGGGTGATTAGCACTCAAAAGACTCGAGTGCTAAAATTGGCCCATATCGATCTCGGAGCCTCCATGAGTACAGCGACTGCATTGGTTGCGCGGCCCTACGAATGTGCGCTCGTTGGCCCTGTCGGCAGTGTCGATGCCTACGTTGACCGGGTCAGCCGCATCTCCGTCCTCGACCGCGAGGCGGAACATGCGCTGGCCGTGCGCTTCCGCGACGAGGGCGACCTCGATGCCGCCCGCAAGCTGGTGCTCGCTCACCTGCGCTTCGTGGTGCATATCGCGCGCGGCTACCGCGGCTACGGCCTGCCGTTCGGGGACCTCATCCAAGAAGGCAATGTCGGACTGATGAAGGCTGTCAAGCGCTTTGATCCGGCGCTGAATGTGCGCCTGGTGTCGTTCGCCGTGCACTGGATCCGCGCGGAAATTCACGAATACGTGCTGCGCAACTGGCGGCTGGTGAAAATCGCCACCACCAAGGCGCAGCGCAAGCTCTTCTTCAACCTCCGGCGGATGAAGAAGAACCTGACCTGGCTGTCCGCGGAGGAAACGGCGGCCGTCGCCCGCGACCTGGGCGTCACGCCCGGGGAGGTGACGGAAATGGAAAAGCGCTTGGCGGCGCACGACATGGCATTTGATCCGGCACCGGATGCAGATGAGGAGGAATCCTACAGCCCGGCCGCCTATCTGCCCGCCCCCGACGCCGACCCTGCCGAACAGGTCGAGGATGCCGAGTGGGAGAACGACGCAGCGCTGCGCCTGCGCGGTGCGCTCCAGCGGCTCGATGAGCGCAGTCGCGACATTCTCGAGCGGCGCTGGATGCGCGAGGACAAGGCCACGTTGCACGAACTCGCCGGCCAGTACGGCGTGTCCGCCGAGCGCATCCGCCAGATCGAGGCCAATGCGCTAGGCAAGCTGCGCGGCATCATGACGCCGGAACCCGTCCCGGCCTGAGACTGCGGCGGCGGCGCGCCTTACGGCTGATACGCCGCCTGGACGGCTGCCGCCACCCGCTCGTGAACGCTCTTGTCGAGCGGGTCGGGCACCAACGCGTCCTCCTGGGTGAGTGGGGCGATCTCGGCCAGCGTCCGGGCCGCCGCCATGAGCATCGCATCGGTGAAATGCGTCGCGTGGGCAGCCAGCGCGCCCTTGAACAGACCGGGGAAGGCCAGGACGTTGTTGATGCCCTTGCCATCTGCTGCGAACGCCGCGCCATGTTCACGCGCCACGTGCGGCTCGATCTCCGGGTCCGGGTTGGACAGCGCCAGGATGACCTGCCCGGGACGAATCCACTGCGGACGAATCAGATCCCTCACGCCGGTGGTGGCCACCACGATGTCCGC
>JAJXWE010000356.1 GCA_021781775.1 Pseudomonadota bacterium
CACCTGGCGGGCGAACACGTCCTCGAAGCTGTAGTCGTTGGCGATGCAGGTGAGCGCCGAGGTGTCGGTGGTGAGCGCGAGCGCCGCGAGCGGCCGCCGGTCGGCGATGAACCGGCCGGTGAGCTCCGCGGCGATGTGCTGGCTGTCGGCGGCCGAGCCGCCGTTGCCGCACAGCATGACTTTGCGGCCCGCCGCCAACGTCCGGGCCATGAGCGCGCCGGCGGCGACGATCTCGCTCTCGAGCCGCGGCAGCATCGCAAACAGCGCCTGATGCTCCCTGAGGTTGTCCTGAAATAGCTGCGGGTTCTGCTTCAACTGCCCTCTCCGTCAAATCGCGAAGGTTACGGCGCCGCGCGCCACTCGGCCAGCCGCTCGAGCACTTTCTGCACGCCCGAGGCGGTGGCCGGCTGCCCGGCCGGATCGCGCACGCTCGCGAGCAGCTGCTCGGCGAGGCGCTTGCCGAGCTCCACGCCCCACTGGTCGAAGGAGTTGATGCCCCAGATCACCCCCTGGGTGAACACCTTGTGCTCGTAGAGTGCGATCAGGCGGCCGAGCGTCGCCGGATCGAGCCGCGGGAAGGCGATGAGGGTGCTCGGCCGCGAGCCGGCGCACACCTTGTGCGGCTCGAGTGCCTCGCGCCGCTCGGGCGCAAGCCCCTCGCGGGCGAACTCCTCGCGCACCGCCTCGAGCGGGTGGCCGCTCATGAAGGCTTCCGCCTGCGCCAGGCAACTGGCGGTCGCGAGCGCGTGCTGCGCCTCGTTGCCGCACGAGGAGTGGGCCGGCAGCAGCAGATCGAGTGCGGTGCCAGGCGTGCCCTGGTGCAGCAGCTGGTAGAACGAGTGCTGAGCATTGCTGCCCGGACCGCCCCAGATGACCGCGGCGGTCGGCCACTCCGCGTGCCGTCCATCGAGCGTGACGGACTTGCCGTTGCTGCCCATTTCCAGCTGCTGCAGGTACGCCGGGAAGCGCCACAGCCGCTCCTCGTAGGGCAGTACCGCGAGCGTGGGTAATGCGCGGAAATTGATGTTCCACACCCCGATGAGGGCGAGCAGCACGGGCAGGTTCTCGCTCCACGGCGCGCTCTTGAAGTGCGCATCCATCTCGCGCCCGCCCTCGAGCAAGGCGCTGAAGGCCTCCCGGCCGATGGCAATGGCAAGCGACAGCCCGATGGAGGACCACAGCGAGAAGCGCCCGCCGACCCAGTCCCACATCTTGAAGCGCTGATCGGGATGCACGCCGAAGGTATCCATGGCCCGGTGGTTAACCGACACCGCCGCGAAATGCGCCGGCACCTGCGCCGCGCCGATCCGCTCGCTCAGCCAGCGCCGCGCGGTATGCGCGTGGCTCAGCGTCTCGAGCGTCGTGAAGGTCTTCGAGCAGACCACGAACAGCGTTGCGTGCGGATCAGCGTCGGCCAGCAGGTCCGAGAGGCGGCAGCCCTCGACGTTCGAGACGAACTCGCAGCGCGGGCCACCCCGGGCGTGGTGCGCGAGCGCCTGAACGGCCATCGCGGGGCCCAGGTCCGAGCCGCCGATGCCGAGGTTGACGACGAGCCTGAAGGGCCTGCCAGCGCCGCCGGCGATCCGCCCGCTGCGCACGCCCTCGGCGAACGCGAGCATGCGCGAGCGCTCCTCGATCACCTCGCTCTCGATGGCCGCGCCGCCGATGCGCTCACCCGGCCGCTGGCGCAGCGCCACGTGCAGCGCGGCGCGCTCCTCGGTGGCGTTGATCCTCTCACCGTGCCACATCGCATCGCGGTAGGCGCCGAGCTCGATCGCCTCGGGCAGCTCGAGGAGCCGGCCGAGCACCATCTCATCGAGATGCTGGCGGGAGAAATCGAGCAGCAACCCGGCGCCCTGGCGCGAGAATCGCTCGAAGCGCCCGGGATCGCGCTCGAACAGCTCGCGGGTCGCGACGCCGGCGAGGCGCTGGGCGTGCAGGTGCAGCTCTGACCACGGCGCACTGCGGGGACCGGGGACGATGCGCATGCGGGCCTCCTCGGGCTCAGGTCTTCAGGCGGCGCCCCCGGCGTAGAACGCGCCGATGCGCTCGACGACATAGTGCAGCTGCGCTGCGGCGAGCTCCGGGTAGATCGGCAGCGCCAGCGTCTCGCGCGCGGCGCGCTCGGCCTCGGGGAAATCCCCTGCGGCGTGGCCGAGGTAGGCGAAGCACTTCTGCAGGTGCAGCGGAATCGGATAGTAGATCTCGGTGCCCACGCCGGCCGCGGCCAGATGCTCGCGCAGCGCATCGCGACGACGCACCCGGATCACGTACTGGTTGTAGATGTGATGGAAGCCGGGCAGCGTCCTTGGGGTCACGACGTCTGCGTCGAGTCCGGCGCGCGCGAACGCCTCGTCGTAAATGCGGGCGTTCTCGCCCCGCCGGGCGGACCAGTCGTCGAGGTGATCGAGCTTGATGTTGAGCACGGCCGCTTGCAGCTCATCGATGCGGAAGTTCCCGCCGATGAACGCGTGGTGGTATTTCGGCTTGCCGCCGTGCACGCGCAGGATGCGCATGTGCTCGGCGAGCGCCTCATCCTGCGTCGTGCACAGGCCCGCATCGCCGAACGCGCCGAGATTCTTGGTTGGGAAGAACGAGAAGCAGCCGATGTCCCCGCGGCTGCCCGCCGGATGGGCGCCCGCGTCGCGTGCGCCGATCGCCTGGGCGGCATCCTCGATCACCCGCAGGCCCGCCTCGCGCGCGATCGCGAGCAGCGGTTCCATCGGACAGATCTGGCCGTACAGGTGCACCGGCATCAACGCCTTGACCCACGTGCCGCTCGAGCGGTGCCAGAGCGAGCCGTCGCGCCGCTCGCAGCGCTCCTCGAGGAACCGGTGCACGGCCGGCGCCGAGAGGTTGAACGTCTCTGGCTCGATGTCGCAGAACAGCGGGCGGGCCCCGGTGCGCGCGATCGTGCCGGCGGTGGCAAAGAACGTGTAGGGCGTGGTGATCACCGCATCGCCGGGACCGATGTCGAGCGCCATCAGCGCGAGCAGCAGCGCATCGGTGCCGGATGAGACCCCGATGCCGTGCCTGCACTGGCTGTAGGCGGCCACGCGCGACTCGAGCGCGCTCACCTCGGGGCCGAGGATGAACTGCTGGCTGGCGCACACGGCCTCGATGACCGCACGGACCCGCGGAGCGATCAGCTCGTACTGGGGCTTCAGATCGAGCAGCGGCACGCGCATGGCGGGCGTCGGGGTCTTTTGCGTCACGGACGGTTCCCTCGTGGAAACGGGTATTTTAGCCGTCCGCGCCGCGCCGCGCCGGACGGGCCCGGCGC
>JAJXWE010000357.1 GCA_021781775.1 Pseudomonadota bacterium
TGCGCGATGACGATCTCGCCGCTGTGGAACACGCCTGCCGCGAGCGCCGCATCGGCGCCGGCCTCGCGAAACGCCGCGGCAAAGTGCTCGACGGCGCCGGCGCCGCCCGATGCCACGAGCGGCACATGACACACCGCGCGCACGGCGCGCAGCTGCTCGATGTCGTAGCCGCGGCGCACGCCGTCGCTGCCGATGCAGTTGAGCACGATCTCCCCGGCGCCGCGGGCCTGCACCTCGCGTGCCCAGTCGAGCACGTCGCGCCCGGACTGACGCGTGCGCTGCGGATCACCGGTGAACTGAAATGCGCGGTAGCCCTCGGGGGTTAGCGCGCTGTCGATGCCTACCACGACGCATTGCGCGCCGAAGCGCCGGCTCAATGCATCGATCAAGTCCGGCTCGGCGAGGGCCGGGGAGTTGATCGAGATCTTCTCCGCTCCGGCGTTCAGGACGGCCTCGGCATCGGCCACGGAGCGGATTCCGCCGGCCACGCAGAACGGGATGTCGAGTACCTGCGCCACGCGGCGCACCCAGGCACGGTCCACCGAGCGCTGCTCGGGGCTCGCGGTGATGTCGTAGAAGACGAGCTCGTCCGCTCCCTCGGCGCGATAGCGCGCGGCGAGCGTGATGATGTCCCCGACCACCCGGTGATCGCGGAAGCGGACGCCCTTGACGACCTGTCCGTCGCGAACGTCTAGGCAGGCGATGATGCGTCGGGCAAGAATCGGATTAGCTCCTCTGCGCTCATGCGTTCCTCGAGCAGCGCTTTGCCGCTCACGGCGGCCGCCACGCCGCTGCGCTCGAGCCGGTGCAGGTCCTGCGCGTCGCGTACGCCGCCGGAGGCCTGCCAGGCGAGGTCGGGGCGACGTCGCTGGGCGGCGGCGTACAGATCGACATTCGGGCCGCCGAGCGCTCCGTCGCGAGCAATGTCGGTGCACAGCACGTGGCGGACGCTGCCCGGCGGATACTGCGTGAGCACGTCCCACAGGCTCGCGGCGCCCGCTTCCCGCCAGCCGCGGGTGCGCACCTGCGGATCACCGTGCTCCCCGAGTCGGACATCGAGCGCGAGGCACAGCCGCTCGGGGCCGAAGCGTTCAAGCCACTCGCGTACTTCGCCTGGGCGCTCGACGGCCGCACTGCCGACCACGACGCGCGCAACGCCGGCCCCGAGCAAGGCCTCGATCCTCTGGACCGAGCGGATACCGCCGCCCGCCTGGACGTGCACGCCCGACTCGGCGGCCAGCGCCCCGATGACCTCGCGGTTGAGCGGTTCGCCGTCGCGCGCACCGTCGAGATCGACGACGTGCACCCAGCGCGCGCCCAGGGCGCGGTAGTGCGCGAGCAGCTCGAGCGGCTCGCGCGGGTAGCGCGTCTCGGCGTCGAAGTCGCCCTGGTACAGCCGTACACAGCGGCCCTCGCGCAGATCGATCGCGGGAATCAGCAGCATGACTCTAGAGTTCCAGGAAATTCGCCAGGACGCGCGCGCCGCCCTCGGCCGAGCGCTCGGGATGAAACTGCACGCCGCAGAAGTTGTCGCGCCGCACGACCGCGGACAGCCACTCGCCGTACTCGACCGGCGCGAGCGTGAAGGCGCCCAGTGGCGCGGCGTAGCTGTGCACGAAGTAGAAGTACGTCTCGGGGTCGATGCCGCGCAGCAGCGTGTCGGGAGCCACCGCCGCGAGCCGGTTCCAGCCCATGTGCGGAACGGGTCGTGCGGGGCTTGCCTCGAGTCGGCGCACCGCACCCGGCAGCACCCCCAGGCACTCGGTCTCGCCCTCGGCGGAGCGCTCGAACAGCAGCTGCATGCCCAGACAGATCCCGAGCAGCGGCTGCGTGAGGGTGGGCAGGAGCGGCGCGAGGCCCGTAGCGTGCAGCCGTCGCATCGCCTCGCTCGCCGAACCGACGCCCGGCAGCACCAGGCGATCGGCGGCGGCGATCTGCCCGGCGTTGGCGCTGATGTGCGTGCGGGCCCCGAGCCGCTCGAAGGCGAACTGCAGCGAGGCGAGGTTGGCGCCGCCGCTGTCGATGATGACCGTTTCCGTCACAACACGCCCTTGGTGCTTGGCAGCGCCTCACCCTCGCGGTGCAGCGCCTGGCGCAGCGCGCGGCCGACACCCTTGAAGCAGCCCTCGACCATGTGATGGCTGTTCTCGCCGCGCACGGTCACGTGGATCGCAGCGCCGAGCGCATCGGCGAGCGAGCGGAAGAAGTGCGGCACCAGCTCGGTCGGCAGCGCGCCGATGCGCTCGCGCTCGAAGCGGCCCTCGAAACGGCTGAAGGCGCGACCCGACAGATCGATGGCCACCTGCACCTGGGCTTCGTCCATCGGCAGCACAAACCCGTAGCGCGCGATGCCGACCTTCTCGCCGAGGGCGCGGCGCAGCGCCTCGCCGAGGGCGAGCGCGCAGTCCTCCACGGTGTGATGCTCATCGATGTCCAGATCACCCTGGCAGGTCAGCTCGAGCGTGAAGCCGCCATGGGCGGCCAGCTGCTCGAGCATGTGGTCGAAGAAACCGATGCCGCTGGCGATGCGCACCGCAGCGGTGCTATCCAGATCCACGCGTACCTCGATGTTCGTCTCACGGGTGCGGCGCGTGACCTGTGCGCGCCGCGCGGTGAGCTCGGCGACGACCGCGAGCCAGGTCTCGTGCGGCGCGCCGTCGCGCCGGACACGCACGCCCCGCAGGCCGAGATTGGCGGCGAACTGCAGGTCCGTGTCGCGATCGCCGACGACGGCGCTCGCGGCGAGATCGACTCCGCCGGCGCGGAGGTAGGCATCGACCAGCCCAGTTCCGGGCTTGCGACAGGCGCAGCCGTCGCTCGGGCGGTGCGGGCAGACGAACACCTCTTCGAAGAGGATGCCCTGGGCGGCGAAGGTCTCGAGCACGAAGGCGTGTACCGTCTCGAAGCGCTCGCGCGGGAAGGACGGGGTGCCGAGACCATCCTGGTTGGTCACCATCACCAGGCGAAAGCCGCGCCGGCGCAGCGTGTCGAGGGCGGCGAACACCCCGGGCATGAAGCGCACCTTCTCCAGCGCGTCGACCTGATGATCGGGCGGCTCCTCGATGAGCGTCCCGTCGCGGTCGACGAACAGCGTCGCGCCCGGGCGGCTCATGACCAGGCCTGCAGCAGCCGGGCATTCTGCTCCGGCGTGCCAATGCTGATGCGCAGCGCGCCGCCGAGCCCGGGATAGCCGCGTGCATCGCGCACGAGCAATCTCGCCGCGGCGGCGCGGTCGAGCGCGTGTTGCGGGTCGGTAAACTCCGCGAGGAGGAAATTCGC
>JAJXWE010000358.1 GCA_021781775.1 Pseudomonadota bacterium
GCGCACCCCAGCACCGCACCGAACTCCTTGTCCCCCTCGCCGCGGGCCAGCGCCTCGAGCAGCGTATCGCGCATCAGGCTGGCGAATGGCATGGGAGTGTTGACGGCCTCGGCCGCCCCGAGCGCAAGCCGCACATCCTTCAGACCGAGCCGGGCCCTGAACCCGGCCGGCTCGAAGCGCGACTCGGCGATCACCCGGCCGTAGCCGGCGTAGACCGGACCTGGGAAGAATGTCTGGCTGACGAGCTCGAACAGCTCCGCCGGGGCAATCCCGTAGCCGCCGGCGAGCGCCGCTGCCTCTCCCATCGACTCGATGGCTGCGGCCAGCATGAAGTTCATGGCGAGCTTGACCACATTCGCCTGCGCGGCGCGCTCACCGAACCGCCAGGTGCGCTGCCCGATCACGTCGAACAGCGGCTGCACCCGCTCGATCTGGGCCGCAGCACCGGCGGCGAGAATATTGAGCTTTCCCGCTGCGGCGACGTCCGGGCGACCGAGCACCGGTGCGGCCACATAACCGCAGCCCTCGGCCTGCAGCCGCCGCTCCAGCTCGTCGCTCAGCTGCGGGGAGATGGTCGCCAGATTGACGTGCACGGTGCCAGGCACGGCCGGCAGCGCCGCCCCGAGCAGCACCTCGCGAACGGCCCCATCGTCGCTCAGAATCGAGAAGACCACCTCGGCGGCGCACGCCTCGCGCGCGCTCGCGACGGCCTCAGCCCCTTGCTCGGCCAGCCGCCGCGCAGGCCCGGGGGAGCGGTTCCAGACCCTCACCTCATGACCGGCCGCGAGCAGTCGCGCGGCGATGGCGCTGCCCATATTGCCGAGCCCGATGAATCCGATATTCATGATCGCCTCCGCTTCTCGCACTGACCGGCCGCCGCGCGGCCGGCGGCTGCGCGCACGTCCCGAGCGCTCGATGCTAGCATCGCTCGTCCGAAGATCACGCCGGAGAGTCCCCATGAGCGCAAGGCCCACTGCCGAGCCGTCGCGCGCCGCTCAGCCGGCGACGCCCGAGCTCGCGGCCGTCATCGACGCCCGCACGCACGACATCGGCGAGATGACGGTCGGGCGCGTACTGCCGTCGGTGGCCCGCCGCATGGTCGGTCCGTTCATATTCTTCGACCACATGGGTCCGGCGGACCTGCCGCCGGGGCGAGGTCTGGACGTGCGGCCGCACCCGCATATCGGACTGGCCACGGTCACCTACCTGTTCGAGGGCGAGATCGTCCACCGCGACAGTCTCGGCTCGCAGCAGACCATCCGCCCCGGGGACATCAATTGGATGACCGCCGGGCGCGGCATCGTGCACTCCGAGCGCAGCGGCCCTGCGCAGCGCGACGCGGAGGCACGACTCAATGGTCTGCAGCTGTGGATCGCCTTGCCCGCGGAGCACGAGGAGACTGAGCCGCAATTCCGCCATCATCCGGGCGAGACCCTGCCGACAGTCGAGCTCGCCGGCGCCCACGTGCGCGTCCTCGCCGGTGCGCTGTACGGCCAGCGCTCGCCGGTCGCGACGCTCTCGCCGCTCTTTTATGCCGACGCGACGCTGCCGGCCGGATGCGAGCTGCCGCTCACCGACGCTTACTCCGAGCGCGCCGTTTACGTGATCGAGGGTCGTCTCACCGTGCAGGGCGGCTCGGCCGGACCAGGTCGCATGCTGGTCTTCGCACCCGGGGCGGGGCGCGTTCTGCGCAGCGAGCACGGCGCGCGCGTAGCACTGCTCGGCGGCGAGCCACTCGGCGAGCGGCACATTTACTGGAACTTCGTGTCGAGCTCGCTCGAGCGCATCGAGCAGGCCAAGCGCGCTTGGCGCGAAGGGCGTTTCCCGAGGGTCCCGGGCGACGACACAGAATTCATTCCGCTGCCCGACCGTGCTTGAGGCTGCACTGCGCAGACCTTCCCGCCCCGGCGGTGGTGGTCCGCCCGCGCCACGCGGATCACGCCGCCGGGCCCGATAGCTGCCGCTCGAGCGCAGCGAGCACCCGGTAGCACGGCAGGACCTCGGCGACGCTCGCATTCGGCTCGCGCCCGGCCCGGATGGCGGCGATGAACTCGCGGTCCTGCAGCTCGATGCCGTTCATCGAGACGTCGACCTTGGACACGTCGATCTTGAGGTCTTTGCCGTCGACGAGATCGTCATAACGGGCGACGTACGTGCCGTTGTCGCAGATATAGCGAAAGAACGTGCCGAGCGGCCCATCGTTGTTGAATGACAGCGACAGAGTACAGATCGCGCCCGTGCGGCTCTTCAGCTGGATGGACATGTCCATCGCGATTCCAAGCTCGGGATGAATCGGACCCTGCAGGGCGTTCGCGGCCACGATCTCGCCGCTCTGGTAGGCGAACAGGTCCACGGTGTGCGCGGCATGATGCCAGAGCAGGTGATCGGTCCACGAGCGGGGCTGACCGAGCGCGTTGATGTTCTTGCGTCGGAAGAAGTAGGTCTGCACGTCCATCTGCTGAACCGTGAGCTCACCCGCCCGGATCCGCCTGTGCACCCACTGATGGCTGGGATTGAAGCGGCGCGTGTGACCCACCATCGCCAGCTTGCCGCTCGCCTGCTGCGCCCGTACGACGTCTTCGGCGTCCGCCAGGCTGTCGGCGAGCGGAATCTCAACCTGCACGTGCTTGCCCGCCTGCAGGCAGGCGATCGCCTGCGAGGCGTGGATCTGCGTCGGGGTGCAAAGAATAACCGCATCGACATCGGGACGGGCGAGTGACTCCCGCAGCTCGGTCGCGACGTGTCCAATCCCGTAGCGCGCCGCGACTTCTCGCGTCGACTCCAACGTGCGCCCCACGAGCGACACCACCCGCACGTCGGGTATGTTGCGCAGAGCATCGAGGTGCTTGATGCCAAAGGCGCCCGCACCGGCAAGCGCGATGTTGATCGTCTGGGCCATGGACTCTCCTTCAGAATGTCCGCATCGCGACTCAACGGCTCTCGAGAATGATATTGCCCACCGCCGTAGACGATGCCGGGATGTGATAGAAGCGGTAGACCTCCTCGACCTTCGCGCTGAGTGCCCCGCGCATCAACAGCCACATCACCAGCTCGATGGCCTCCGCGCCGGCCTCGCGCAGGTATTCGATCGGCGGGATGCCGGTGAGCCGCTGCGGATCGCGCGACAGATCGTCGAGGAAGGCCTTGTCGAAGGCCGGATTGGTCAGGCCGGCCCGCGGCCCCTGGATCTGGTGTGACATGCCGCCGGTACCGAACACCACGACCGTCAGGTCCTCCTCCCAGCTCTCGACAGCCCGGCGGATAGCCTGGCCCAGCTG
>JAJXWE010000359.1 GCA_021781775.1 Pseudomonadota bacterium
AAGTGCGTATTCCGCTCATCGTGAACACTGATTCCAGGCCATCGTGAACGCAGTGTGAGTGTCGGCGGCCGAAGCCGCCGACGTCGGGTCAAGTGTTCACGATGAGATCGATAACAGGCGGATTCCGGCGATGACGTGTTCGGATTCACTGCCGCCGCCGACCATCATTTCCTCGGCTTCGTTTCCGGCGGAGCCTCGGACGGAGGAGGCGGATTGGGCAAGCCCAGTGACTTTCGCAGCGAGTCGCCCCCGGTCTTGAGCTCGATTCGGTGGCTGTGGTGAACCAAGCGGTCGAGGATCGCATCGGCAAGCGTCGGCTCACCGAGATACGCGTGCCATTTGTCCACGGGCAGCTGGCTGCACAGCACGGTCGAGCGCACGTTCAGCCGATCGTCGAGGATTTCCAGCAGATCGGCACGGTCTTGGGTGCTCAGAGCGATCAGACCCCAGTCGTCCAGGATCAAGACGGGCGCCTTGGCGAGGCGTTTGAGGAGTTTCAAGTAGCTGCCGTCGCCGTGGGCGGTGCGGATTTCCTCGAACAGCCGCGGCACGCGCCAGTACCTGCCCTGCAGGCCTTGCCGGCAGGCTTGATGAGCGAGCGCGCAGGAGATCCAGGTCTTTCCCGAGCCGGTCGGACCTGTGACGAGCAAGTTCTGTCCGCGCTGGATCCACGCGCCGTCGGCGAGCGCCGCGATCTGCGATTTCTCGAGTCCGCGACCGGGTTTGTAGCTGATGTCCTCGACGCAGGCCTGGGAGGCTTTGAGCCGCGCCTCGCGCAGCAGCCCACGGTATCGGCCATTCTGCCGGTAAAGGCGCTCCCGATCGACCAGCAGACCGAAGCGCTCCTCGAAGGCAAGCGCGTGGGTGTCGGGCGTCTCGCGCTGGTGCTCGAGGGCTTGCACCATGCCGTGCAGTTTCATGGATCGCAGTGTTTCCAAGGTATTTTCCGTCAACATGATGGCTCCGTGTGTGTGTGGATCGAGATCAGTGGTAGTACGTCGGCCCGCGCACGTTCGAGTGCGCGGGTAGTTCGAGTTCAAGCTCCGTGGTGGGCGCCGCAGGGTGCTGGTCGCGGCCGGTCTTTAAGATCGACAGCACGCTCTTGCGGCTCGGGCTTTGTAACTTCACCGCCAAGGCGCTCGCTGCCTCGAGCCGGCCATTCCCGTACTGGCGTGCCAACGCGAGCAGCCCCAAGCAGGCCCGATACCCTTGCTCGGGGTGGGCCTTGGTCTTCAGCAGATGCTCGACCACCGCGCCGGTATTCGTGCCGATCGAGGCACCCCAGTGGATGAGCCGGGTCGGCGTCCACTGCGCATGCTCGCGATGGGATTTCGGCATGTGCGCAGGTTCCGTGGTGTGCACGCCGCGCTGATAGGAACGGACGTGACTCCCGACCCGCTGACCGCAGTGGAACACCTCGACCGTGGCCGCGGTGAAGCGCGCCCAGAGCTCCTGCCCGACGAGCGCGTGCGGGATACTGTAGTAGTGGCGGTCGATCTCGACGTGGTAGTCGAAGGCGGCGCGCACGCGCTTCCACTCGGCATACACGTACCGGCTCGTCGGCAGCGCCCGCATCGCCGGGTGGTCGAGCGACTCGAACATCGAGCGGCGCGAGCCCGGCAGCTTCTGGAACGGCCGCTCGTTCAGTCGATCGAGCAGCGGACGGATCGCGGCATTGAGCTCGTCCAGGCTGAAGAAGCGTTGATGCCGCAGCCGCGCGAGTATCCAGCGGCACACCAGTAATACCGTGAGCTCCGCCTTCGGTTTGTCCTTGGGTCGATACGGCCGAGCGGGGATCACCGCGATCCCAAAATGCCCGGCCATTTCCTCATACGAGCGCTGCAGCTCCGGCTCGTAGCGATCCGCCTTGGTCACCCCTACCCGTGGATTGTCAGGCACGAGGATCGTGGGGCTCGCCCCATAAAACTCCAGCATCCGCACGTGGCTCCCGAGCCAGTCCGGCAACGTCGCCGTGCGCGTCGCCTCCGCGTACGCATAGCCGCTCGCGCCCAGGGCGCCGACGAACAGCGCGGCCCGGAAGGCCTCCTCGCAGGAGGCGCCGTAGATCGGCACCGTGCGTCCGGCGTAATCGACGAAGAGTTTCTCGCCGGCGAAGTGCCGCTGGCGCATCGAGCGTTGCAACCGTCTCGCCCACTGCCGGTAGCGCTCGCAAAACGCGCTGTAACGCAGCGCCGCATCGCCGTGGACCCCGTGATATTCCTCCCACAAGAGCTGCAACGTCACGTGCTTGTGGCGTTTCAGTTCCGTGTGGATCCAGGCGCAATCCGGCGCGGCGGTGGTCGGCGCCGGGCGCAGCCGGCGCTCGGCAAACACCCGGCGCTCCAACTCCGTCTCGTCCAGCCCCAGCGCCGCCTCCCAGGTGCCGCAGGCCGCCAGCACCGCACGGCCGTACTTCGACACCGCGCCCTGTGATAGCGACAATGCGCGGCCGATCGCGCGCGTCGTCATCTGGTTCGCGCGCAGCTGGATCAGCTGCTTCAACTGACTGACGGAGATCCTCGGGTTTGACATCGGCGGCGCATCCTTCGTGGGTGGTGATCGCCGGCGATTCTTGATCTGAGGGTCCGCGTCATCACATCGAATCTTGTAACGCAGGTCGCTCTAACGAGCCGCTTTTCCCCCGCGGATCAGCGATTTGGCCCGATCTCATCTCTTGTAACGCTAAAGAGCCTGATTTCCCAACCCGATCATCAGGTTGCGTCATTATCATCTCTTGTAACGGTTCGCCGATTACGGCCGGTTTTCGCCAATATCCCGGGTTTCTCGCGCGCCATGCCTGCACCCGATCCACGTGCTGCTCGCCGCGGAAGTACTCATGGTTGGCGGCCTTGCGCAGCCAACGTCGCTGGCTCGATTGCTTGCTCGCAGTCCGGCAAGCCGGTTCTGAACAGTATTTCTGCCGGTGGCGCAGGCGCGGATCGCGGCTGAACAGCTTCTGGCAACACAGGCATCGTCGTCGTCGGGGTTTGGTCACGAGATCACGGGCTTCAGGTCCAATGGAGGACCCGAATCATGCCGAGATCTGCACCGTCGGCCGACGTGGCGCGAGTCTACGCGGTGATTCCCATCCCCGTTTTCACCCGCATCGATGCCGGCACGGCATCGTCATCAGCATTCCAGCGACTGCTGAAAATCGTTCACGATCACGCTGGAATCGCTGTTCACGTTCGTCTGGAATCCGCGTTCATGATGCGCCGGAAACCGCGTTCACCATGGACCGGAATATGCACTGAAGAACTTGCGGTTGCGCAG
>JAJXWE010000360.1 GCA_021781775.1 Pseudomonadota bacterium
TGCGATCTACACTGTTATGAAAAGCATCCAACGCACACGCGAATTCTGCAAACAGCGCGGCGAGCATCTTGTGCTCGTCGATGCGCAGGACAAAAGCGGAAAATATGGCTCGCTCTTTGAGAGTGGTCACAAAGCCTCAGCGGATGTGATCTTCCGCTGCCAGTGAATGAGTACGCGCGGCCTAATACCGCAGCGCCCGGTTCGCTGTCGGTTCGCGGCCCTGCAAGCCCGCGCCGGTGCATTGCGCCTGCAGCCGGGCGACCTTCACGAAGTCCTGGTATGTGATCGCAGCGCCGGGATTCTTGAGGTTGAGGTCCTCAATCTGCGCCATGGTCGGGGCCTCGTCGTGTGCCCTGAACCACTCGGCAACGAGCTGCGCTTTGCGGCCGTAGCGGTTGATTCAGTCGATAGAGCGACTCGGCTTCGCTCCGCACCTTGACGATCCGTGCGGGCTGGAATCCAGCCGCCTGTGTCACCGCCGCGCACGCGTCACACCCCGGACTGATGGTAATTGCGGGGCTTCTCTCCTAGGACATCCGGTGGTCGCCGCTCCGCCGCTGCTCGCACCGCTCGGAGCCTGCTGCCCGAGGGCCGTCTGTCTGTCCGGGGTTAGGGCCGCATTATGTTGTCATATTGTCCGACACTACCTGTCGAACTATCTTACAGTCGGATATGTTGTGAATTACAAGCCATTGATATTTAATATTCTTTGGACATGGCATGATTCTTGATCACTCCCACCAAGTTCCCAGTGGACGTGCTTGGCATCCACCCGGAGCACGTTTCATCAGGATTGGGAGATATTCATGAAGAAGTTCTTGGTAGCGAGCTCGGTGGCAGTCGGTCTCGCCCTGGCCTCGACCCCTGCTGCATTCGCAACCTTGGTGGGCAACTCGCTGCCGTCCGGGGTTTCCTCCATCACCGGCGAGGTCGTCAATCAGCCCGGCGGCCCGCAAGTGCCCTCGGCCCAGGGCCTGACGATCAATGGCATCTCGCTGCTCAACTTCGGCACCGCAGGCTCCGCCGGCTGGCAGTCGAGCACCGGCACGGGCGCCTCGGCGACCTACCCGATGGCCATCACCATCAACAACGCGAACGGTGCCACGGGCAACGGCGCGAGCGGCTTCTACGCGGGCAGCGTCGGCGGCATCGCCGCCAGCCCCTTCAACTCATCGGCCGGTCTGCAGGAATATCTCTCCGCCGAGCCAAATGGATCGATCGTGCTGACCTTCGCAACGCCGCAGACGAATTTCAGCCTGCTGTGGGGCACGGTCGACACCTACAACAGCATCGCTCTGCAGTTCAACACCTCGGGCCCGTCCGATCCAACTCTCAGCGGCACAGACATCCAAAACGCCATTGGCGGCCTGACTGCCAACGGCACGACCGATGCGCTGGTCAGCATCGGGCTGACGAATGCGTTCAACACGGTCACCATCACGAGCAGCACTCCGGCGTTCGAGTTCGTTCCCGGCGTGTCCGTCCCGGAGCCCGGTACGCTCGCGTTGCTCGGCGCGGGACTGCTCGGCCTTGGCGCCGTGATGATGCGTCGCCGCAAGGCTCTCTGATCGGGTCTTGCACTGCGACCGTCCAGAGCGCAACCGAGGCCGGGCCTGTCCTCATCGGGACAGGCCCGGCCTCATTTTTCCCGAGTGCACTTCTCGATCGGCGCCGGTCAAGCGCGCTCGATCATTTCGCCGGCTCGCGCTGATGCCGCCCCCTCCCCCACAGCCGCGAAACGGCACTCGGTATCAGTACTCACTGAGCGCACCGCCGGGACGCGCTAATCTCATCGCCTCGCCCGCTGTCGCTGAGGAGAAGTCTCATGAGCGCCAATGTTGGAAGCGCAGATCGCATCATTCGCATCGTCGTCGGCCTGGTGCTGATCGTGCTGGCCGCGATCGGTCGCATCGGGTGGTGGGGCTATATCGGCATCCTGCCGCTCGCCACGGGGCTCTTCCGCTTCTGCCCGGCATACCAGCTGTTGGGTATCCGTACCTGTCCGATGAACAAGCCGCCGCGTCCGTAGCACCTCCCGCGCCGACCGGTACCGCCGGCGGTGGACGCCGGAGCCGTGCATTGCCGCAGGCGCCAGTGCCCATCCGCCCCGGGTGATCCTCCGCCTCCGGCGGCGCGCGGACGGTAGCGCCTCAGGCGGGGGCATTGTCCGCTGACTCTCGTTCGGTCAGTCCACGGATCCCAGGGAATGCGGCCGGTCTTCGTCGCACCGGCATGCGGTCGCCGCCCACGCGCGGCAGCAGGAGTGTGACCCACTTCTCGAGGTGAACAGGGGTTCGGAATACTAGTCTGTGCCGCAGCGCGGGCCAGCCGATAACCCATTGCAAGACCTCTGACATCGATATCTTTGCCGCCAACGTCTCCACCGAAGCAGTTGCTCATCCCGTGAATGCCTCCCCCGAAGCGCTGAAATCTATCGCTCCGCTGTTCGATTCCTACGTGCAGCTGACCCGGGCCCTGCTCGGCGAGCCGACCCAAGTATGCCTGCTCGATGAGGGCCTAAACTGTGTCGGGCACACCGGTGGACCGCGCGCGGCGGCCGTCGTGAAGGTCATCCGCGAGCTGGGCTGGACGAAGCCGTCGGGCACGCCGCCCAAACCGCAAGTCATCGGCCATTCGAACGGGCAGCTGGTGACTGCGCTGCCCCT
The DNA here is from genome assembly GCA_021781775.1 of Pseudomonadota bacterium. Lineage (GTDB taxonomy): Bacteria > Pseudomonadota > Gammaproteobacteria > Steroidobacterales > Steroidobacteraceae > 13-2-20CM-66-19. The sequence continues at coordinate 2,667 of JAJXWE010000360.1, forward strand.
GAGCACCACCGATGGGGAACTGCTCGGTGCACTGTGCGTGGCGCAGCAGGTCGCGGGTGCGTCGTCCTCGCCGGTAGGGCATGCCTCACAGCTCGCGCTGAAGCTCAAACCGGTGCTCGACAGCCTGCACCGCGAACTGAGCGAGCGGCAACCGGACAGCAAGAAAGTCCAGGCCCTCCTCGAACGCACGGCCGAACTGGAATGGCTGTTCAGCCTCACCGGCGATCCTCGCGGCGGCGGAGATGAGCATCGGATGCTCGAGCATCTGGTCGAAGCCTCGACTGAGCGGCTGCAGAGCGCCTTTGGCGTGCTCTGGGTGCCGGACAAGCGCCTGACCGTGGAGTGCGCGCGCGATCCGGCCCTGGCCGAGATGCTGCGCCGCGCCTGGGAGCAGACGCGCGAGAACCTGCTCACCTGGGCCCAACGCCAGATGCGTCCGCTGGTGGTCAACAGCGTCGGACGCGCCAGCGAGAAATTGACTCCGTGCAAGATCCTGAGCGTCCCGGTTGTTCCGGACAGCGGTCGCGTGCTTGGCGTTCTCGCCTTCTTCAATCCCCCGCGCGCCTCTGATTACCAGAGCCGCCATACCTTTCTGGCGCATCACCTC
>JAJXWE010000361.1 GCA_021781775.1 Pseudomonadota bacterium
GCGCCGAGGGGCGCTGGAGCGAGGCCGAGCGGCGCATCGCGGCGCTGCATCGTGCGGCGAGCGAGCGCGGCATTGCCCCGCCAGCCTACCGCGGCGAGCTGCCTGCTGGACACGACGGCTCGGGGCTGGCACTGCTGGGTGTGACGGGCGATCAGCTGCTCGAGCCCGAGGTCTATGGGCGTATTCGTGCCGAGACACTGAGCGCAGTGCGCGGCACGGTCCAGGCGGACATCCTGAAGGAGGATCAGGCGCAGAACACCTGCATCTTCTCCACCGAGTTCGCGCTGCGCATGATGGGAGATGTGCAGCAGTTCTTCACCGAGCAGCAGGTGCGTAATTTCTACTCGGTGTCCATCTCCGGCTACCACATTGCCGAGGCGGGTGCGAATCCGATCACACAGCTCGCCTTCACGCTCGCCAACGGGTTCACCATTGTTGAGTATTACCTGGCGCGCGGCATGAGGATCGACGACTTCGCGCCCAACCTGTCGTTTTTCTTCTCCAATGGGATGGATCCCGAGTACGCGGTCATCGGCCGTGTGGCCCGGCGCATCTGGGCGCGCGCCATGCGCGACGTGTACCGCGCGGATTCGCGCAGCCAGATGCTCAAGTATCACGTGCAGACGTCCGGCCGCAGCCTGCACGCGCGCGAGATCTCCTTCAACGACATCCGTACCACGCTGCAGGCGATGTACGCGCTGTTTGACAACTGCAACAGCCTGCACACCAACGCCTACGACGAGGCGTTGACCACCCCGACCGAGGAGAGCGTGCGGCGCGCGGTGGCCATTCAGCTCATCATCAACCGCGAGCTGGGCTTGAACAAGACGCAGAACCCGTGGCAGGGCTCGTTTGCCATCGAGTACCTGACGGACCTGGTGGAGGAGGCCGTCTACCGTGAGTTCGACGCCCTAACCGAGCGCGGCGGCGTGCTCGGCGCCATGGAAACGATGTACCAGCGGGGCAAGATCCAGGAAGAATCTCTGTACTACGAGACGCGCAAGCACGACGGCAGCCTGCCGATTATCGGCGTCAACACCTTCCTGTCGAAGACCGATGCCGAGGCCGAGCGCGCACACGCCGAGCTCATCCGCTCGAGCGAGGAGGAGAAGCAGGCGCAGGTGGCGGCGGTGCGTGCCTTTCAGGCCCGCAATGCCGATCGCTCTGGCGCGGCGCTGCAGCGGCTGCAGGAGATCGCGCACGGTGGCGGCAACGTGTTTCAGGAGCTCATGCAGACCGTCAGGAGCTGCTCACTCGGGCAGATCTCCCACGCCCTGTACGAGGTCGGCGGGCGGTACCGGCGCAACATGTGAGTTCAGGTCCGGCTCATCGAGCAGGCTGAGGATGGCGGAGCGCGCCTGCTCGCGCAGCAGAGCTGCGGCGCGGGCCGGATCACCTACGGGCGGCGGGAGCGGCGGCAGGAACTGTACTTCGATGCGCGCCGGCCGGGGCAGCGCGCCACGGGGTGAGAGCGCCGTGCGGGTGCCGCGCACGATCGCAGGCACCACCGGGCAGCCGGCCCGCACGGCCGTGGTAAAGGCACCGCTGTGGAACTTCATCAGCCCCGGCGTCGGCGTGAACGTGCCCTCCGGGAAGAACACGAGCGAGTGTCCGCGGGTCGCCGTGCGCAGCATGCGCAGCGCGTCGGCCGCGCCGCGGCGGCGGTCGAAGCGCTCGACGAACTGCGAGCCGATGCGCTTCAGAAACGCCCCGGCAAGCGGGACCTGCGCCATCTCGCGCTTTATGACGAAGCCGAACCGTGCCGGCAGGACGGCTGTGAACACTGGGCCGTCAAGATAACTGGCGTGATTGGCGACGACCACGCACTGGCCCGCCGGCAGGTGCTCCAGGCCCCGTACGGCCGGGCGCATGCCCACGACGGCGAGCAGCAGGCGCGCCATGCGCCGTGCCGCGGCACGGCGACGCTCCAATCCGGGCAGGATCAGGGCGATCAGCAGGGTGCCGCTGCCGAGAATCAGGAACACTCCGCCCGCATAGACGGTAAATACCAGCCTGAACGGCAGCAGGGCCAATGCGTGCAGCGGACGTGGAGAGCGGGTCGGATCCTGTGGCATCGTGGGGTCGGCGCGCAGCGACGCCGGCTTATTGTGAACGGGTTCTCTATTACGTTAACACGGCGGCTCGAGTGTGAAGATGGTCACGTCGTCGGGCGGCCGGCACTCACCATACTGCGATTGCCACCGCGACGCCGGCATTTCTGCCGACGGACCGAGGTAGGTCGGGCGGCGCGAACGGGCCACCAGCGAGACGGAAATTGTCGAACGAATCTCCCGTAATTGCCAAGTCAGCTCACCCCGACACGGATCCGGCGGTCAACCGCTTTCTGGATGCCGTGTGGATGGAGCGGGGCCTTTCGGCCAACACCCTGGCGGCCTATCGGGCCGACCTCACGGCGTTGGCGCGCTGGCTCGGTGCGCGGCAGATGCCCATCGTGCGCACCGCGCGGCAGGATCTGCAGGATTTCATCGCCTGGCGGGTCCACGCCGGAGCGCGACCGCGTTCGACGGCCCGTCAGCTGTCGAGTTTCCGTCGGTTTTTCCGCTACCTGTTGCGCGAAGGCCTGATCCAGGAGGACCCGACCACCCAGATCGCCATGCCCAAGATCGGCCGCTCGCTGCCGAAGTCGCTCACGGAGGAGGAGGTCGAATCCCTGCTCGCAGCTCCCGCTGTGCGCGATCCGCTCGGCAACCGCGACCGCACCATGCTCGAGGTGCTCTATGCCACGGGACTGCGCGTCTCGGAGCTGGTCAATTTGCGTTACGAGCAGATCAACCTTAATCAGGGCGTCATCCGCATTGTCGGTAAGGGCAACCGCGAGCGGTTGATTCCGCTCGGTGACGAGGCGGTGCGCTGGCTGACCGAATTCGTCCACGGAGCGCGCGACGAGATCCTGCTCGAGCGCCAGACCGATTATCTGTTTCCCACGCGTCGCGGCGACCGCATGACGCGCCAGGCGTTCTGGCACATCATCAAGCGCTACGCGCGCAAGGCCGGCATCGCCAAGGGACTCTCACCGCACACGCTGAGGCACGCCTTCGCTACCCATCTGCTCAATCACGGCGCAGATCTGCGCGTGGTGCAGATTCTCCTCGGCCACAGCGACCTGTCGACCACGCAGATCTACACGCACGTGGCGAGCGAGCGCATGAAGGACCTGCACTCGCGCCATCATCCGCGTTCCTGAGCGCCGCTCGGCGCTGCGCAAGCGGCGCGGATCTAGCGCTCCAGCAATCCG
>JAJXWE010000362.1 GCA_021781775.1 Pseudomonadota bacterium
TGCAGCAGGAAGACGCGGATTAGGTTGCGGGCCGTGTCGGTCGTGAACAGCCGGGCGATCGAGCGTGCCTCGCCCTCGAACGCACCCGGTCCGCGCCCGCCGTAGCGGCTCCACAGGTCAATGATGGCGTAGGGGGCGGGGTAGTGTTCGCGGCGCACCTTGGCGGCGAGCTGCGCGGTGAGCGAGGACTGCACGAACGGGCGCGCCACCGGGGAGCTCAGCAGCCGCTCGAGCAGGCTCGCCCGGTGCGCTGCGGGGCGCTCTTCGATCAGGCGGCGTGCCGCCGGACGCAAGTCCTCCGCGGCGACCAGCCGGTCGACGAGCCCCAGGCGCAGCGCCTGCTCGGCGCGCACGGGCTTGCCGGTGAGCATCAGCCGCATCGCCGCGCGCACCCCGAGCAGCTGCACGCTGCGTACGGTTCCGCCAAAGCCCGGATGGATGCCGAGCTGCACCTCGGGCAGTCCGAGGGCGAGCCGCTCGTCGCCGACGGCCACGCGGTAGCGGCAGGCGAGGGCGAGCTCGAGGCCACCGCCGAGCGCAAATCCGTGCAGCGCGGCCACGGTCGGACAGGGGAGCGCGGCCAGCCGGTCGAGCACGGCCTGCCCGGCGTGGATCAGGCGGTAGCCGCTGTCCTCGCCGGTGAGGCGGGTGAATTCCTTGATATCGGCCCCGGCGATGAAGCCGCTCTTCTTCGCCGAGATCACCACCAGTCCCCGCGGGAGATCGGCCCGCAGCGTTTCCAGGTGGCGGTCGAGCTCACGCAGCACCTCGCTCGAGAGGACGTTGGCCGAGGCGCCGGCTTTGTCGATCCACAGCCAGGCGATTCCGTCCGGATCGCGCTCCAGGCGCCAGTTCGCGGCCGCCGCGCCGCCGGGACTGCTCGTGTTAGGGCCCATGGCGCGGCCTCAGGCGGCCGCCGGCTGCGCGGTGCGCTCGGCCCGGACCTGAAAATCGCACACCAGCGGCCGGTGATCCGAGAAGCGCACGTCCGGGACACGGAAATCGCTCACCTCGATGCCCTCGCTGACCAGGATGAAGTCGAGCTCGATGCGCGGGGAGCGCGCCGGAAAGGACGGCAGCCCCGCGGAGTTGGCGCTGCGCAGGCCGGCGGCGCGCATGAAGAGGTAGATCTCGTGCGTTCCCCAGAAGGTGTTGAAGTCGCCCGCGACGATCACCGGCTTCTGCGACTTCACCACCAGATCGTGCAGCGAGCGCAGCTGGTACTGGCGGTGGCGGAACTTCAGCGACAGGTGCACCAGGAAGACGCACACGTTCTCGAGTTCGAGCTCGATGATCAGCCGCTTGATGCCCGTGTCGAAGTAGTGGAAGCGCTGTCCGTGCACGTGCGGGGCCGCCAGCAGCGCGTTGCCCTGCTTGCGCACGATCGGCAGCAGCGTGTTGAGCGAGGCGGTGCCGTACTTGCACTGGAAGGTCGAGTAGTGGCCGATCTCAGCGGCGATGTGCTCGGCCTGGTTGATCATCCCGGTGCGCACCGATCCGCTGTCGACCTCGATCAGGCCGACCACGTCGGCGCGCTCATCGTGCAGGAAGCGCGTGATGCCGGTCAGCACCCGCGGATTGCTTCGCAGGTAGCCGGCGCCGGGCAGTGGCAGGTGGAAGGCCGGACCTGTGCCGGTGGCGTAGCGAATGTTGTAGACGACCAGACGCACCTGCGTGCGAGGGCTCCGCGCGGCTGAAAGTGCCATTCTATGCAATCGCACCGCCGACCGCAGCCGGCGGCTTGTCGCACTTCGCAGTCGGCCTGGCTTGTGCGACACTGGGTCAGTTTACGGAGAACCTCAACGCATGTCGCAGGCCAATCCCATTCGCCTGTTCGTCACCCATCTATGGGAGCCCGCGGATGACTACCTGCGGGTCTTCGAGTACCTGGAGAGTTCGCGGAATTTCTTCTACAAGAACTTCAGCCTCCCGGAGGCTCGCCCGGCCGGGGACCGGGAGGCGCTGCGCCAGGCGCTGCGCGCCCAGATCAGCCCCGTCGAGGTGGTGGTCGGTCTCTCGAGCCTCTTTGATCAGGACCAGGACCTCATCACCTTCCAGCTGCTCTACGCCCAGGCCAGCCAGAAGCCGGTGGTGCTGCTGAAGCCCTTCGGCTCGGGCAAGGCGGTGCCCAAGGCGCTCGCCGAGCTCGCCGACGAGGTGGTCGACTGGGACGAGCGGGCGCTGATCGATGCCATCCGCCGCCAGGCCCGGCACGAGGACACCACGCGCTGGGACACCATCGAGTTCAAGCTCGACTGAGCCTGCCCCCGTGCCGCGCGATCACGCTGCGCACGGCACGGGGGATGCTTCCCCGGGGGGGTGGGGAATCTCAGAAGCTCACCGAGATCGTGCCGTAGACCGCGCGCGGCGCACCCGGGTAGGCGAGCACGTAGCCTCCGGCCTGAGTGGCGTAGAGGTCGTTACCACCTCCGGCCGCGAGGTATCCGAACGTGTCGTACTGCCGGTCGAGCGCGTTCATGACCTCGAGTTTCAGCTTGACCGCCTTCACGGTGTTGCCGTACCAGGCGGAGGGCAGCGTCGCGGCCAGCGCGAGGTTCAGCACGCCGTAGGAGGGCAGATACCGACCGCTCGGCGCCGCGGCATTGTTGTCCCACATCGCCTGCTCACCAACGTACTGATACCACGCCCGCGGCTTGAGCACGATCCCGCCGGGGATCGCGTGCGTCCAGTAGGCGCCGATGTTGAACGTGCTCTTGGGGACGTCCGACACGGGCAGGTTGTTGTACGCGACGCCGTTGTTGTAGTTGTTGAAGTACGCGCTCTCGACGTTCAGGTTGGTGAACATCTTGAGGGTGCCGAGATTCGCCTCGGCCGAGAGATTGACGCCGTGGTACAGCGAATCACCCGTGGCGAGCGTGCAGTTGACCGAGCTGGAGGTGGTGCAGCTGCTGATGAACTGATTGCTGAAATGCAGGTGATAGTAGTTGACGTTGACCAGTACCTTGCTGAACGCGCCCGCCTCGGGCCAGAACAGCTTGGTGCCGACCTGCCACTCCAGGCCCTTCTCGAGAATGTCGCCGGCGGGCAGCTGCTTCTGGTAGAGGCCGCCGCCGCCGCCCACCGGGGGCAGGCGATAGGCGGTCGCCCAGTTGCCGTAGATCGCCAGCCAGTGCAGCGGCTGGTAGCGGATGCTGACGGACGGCTCGAGCTTGTTGAAGTGGGTGCTGGTCGCCGGGAGTACGCCGTGATCCTGCGAGCTGAACCCCGTGATGGCCGGGTTGCTGCT
>JAJXWE010000363.1 GCA_021781775.1 Pseudomonadota bacterium
GCTCACCCGGTCCTTGCGCAGGATGAGGATCGCCGCCACCTGCCAGGCGCGGGTTAGGTTCCACCCCAGCTGCGCGCGCAACCGAAGACTCTGCGCGGTGTAAACGCTCTGCGCCGAGTACGGCGTGGCGTTGCCGATGCCGAAGAACCGCGCCGTGCCGCTGCGCTCGTAGAGGAATTCCTCGCTCTGCGACCAGCGGCGAGTGCGCGTCAGCCCGGTCTCGTACAACGCATCGAAGTTGCTCTCGACATGTTGCATCAGGCCCGCAGCCACGGACCACTGCGTGTCGCTCGACGGAAACGCGAGAATGCGCGCGTGGCCACCCCAACCGAATTCCGCGTTGTGCACGATGTCCGGGGCGATGATGCGCACGATGCGCCCGCCGCGGTCATGTCCGAGCAGCGTCGGGATGAGTCCGAGCGTCACGCCGTTGGTTGGATCGACCGAGATGTTCGGCACCGGCACCACCGGCCAGGTGGTCGGGTTGAGCCAGCTGAACCGCTGCGCCGGCCGGTCGGCCGCCCCGGCCGGGCCGAGCAGCACCGCGGCGGCGAGCAGCCAGACGAGCGCTCGCCGGCCGGCGCACCGCCTGGATCGCGTCGCGTTCACTTGCTCTCGGACAGCCCCGCGAGCGCCCGTCCGCCCTCCACCGCCTGCCAGATGCCGAGCGCCGGCACGCCGAGGAGCATCTCCCGCACCCGCCGGATGAGCGAGAGGGCGACCGCCGGAGCGGGCGGCACACCGACCAGCGCGCAGACGAGCACGTAGCCGGCCTCCTGTATCCCTAGCGCCGCGGGCACGGCGAATCCGACCGTGCGCAGTCCACTGAACAGGCTGTCGATCACCAGCGCTTGTGCCGGGCTCACCGCGAGCCCCATCAGGCGGCACACCACCCAGGTCTCGCCCGCGCCGAGCACCCAGGTGACGGCGTGGGTCGCAAGCGCAGCGCCCGCGCGGCGGTCCCACCTCCACAGCGGCTCGAGCGAGGCGTTCGCCGCAACCCCGAGCGCCGGCCGGCGGCGCGCCAGCGCCGCGGCAAACCGCGTGAACAAGCCGGCGAGCCGAGCGCGTCCGAGGAACGCGGCGAGCGCAAGCAGTCCGAGCGGCGCCAGCGCTGCTGCAACCAGGCGCAGCGGCGCATCCCGCCCGCCGAGCAGCAGCACGGCGAGTCCGGCGAGCACGTAGGGAACCTTCGCCAGCTGCTCCAGCAGCAGGTCCTTCAGCAGCGTCGCGGCGACCGGCAGCGACTCCAGTCCGGCCAGGCTCAGCGCGCGCGCGCCGGCCACGATGCCGCCGAGCTGCGAGAACGGCAGCACCTCGGCCGTCGCCTCGCGCACATAGCGGGCCCAGATGAACTTCCACACCGAGGCGCCGGGCAACTCCGCGCCGATGAGCCACCACGCCGCACCGGTCAGCGCGATCACCGGCAGGTGGATCAGCGCCACCAGCAGCAGTCCGGCAACACCGAGGCGCAGCACGGCCTGCTCGACGCCGCCGATGCCGGCGTAGACGACGGTCGTGACGAGCGCCGCCACGCCGAGCAGGAGCGCGATGAGCGCCGTGCGTCTCATGCCGGCCTCGCGGTGAACACGCCGCGCGCCGGCTCGCGGATCCGCTCTGCCGGAACATCGAAGGTGTTGACGTACCGCGCGAACTGATCGCGCAGCCGCCGCGGCTCGAGACCAAACTCCGCCAGGCTGTGCTCGTGCACGCCGTAGCCGCCGCGCGGCGTGCGCCGCACGTACTCCTGCATGCGCCGCTCGGCCGCCGGACTCAGCGTCAGGCCACAGTGCCGGTAGAGCCGTGCCACGGCCTGCAGGGGCGCGGCAATGATGTCGCGGTAGTACAAATGCAGGATGTCCTGGGAGCCGGCGCGCGCAGCCAGCATCCGCTCGGCTCCCGCGGCCCAGCGGGCGCTGATTTCCTGGCCGATTTGCGCGCGCTCCAAACGCAAGGTAAACGGACGACGCAGCAGCTCCGTGAGCTTGGCGACCGAGGCCAGTACCTTCAGCGGATCACGGTGCAGCATGACGATGTGCGCCTGTGGATAGGTCTGGCGCAGCGCATCGAGCGCAAACACGTGATCAGGACTCTTAAGCACCCACTGCCGGCCGGCCGGGCCCTGCGCATCGAGGTGCTGCAGGAAGCGCCGATGAAAGCGGTACGCCGGCTCGTGTCCATCCGCATCCACCCAATCGCGGTACGCCGGGATGTGATAGATCGTGTCCAGACGCAGGCTGCGGAAGACGTGCGCAGTGATGTCAGTGCACTCCTGCGGCGCGTCCGCTCGCAGCGGGTGCATGTGTGAGAGCCCCGGGGCGATCAGACGGAACAGCGCCAGCTGGCGCGCCACGAGCGAGCGCCGATGATCCCCGCGCAGCCAGGCTGCGCGCCGCGGGTATGGGTAGATGAGCTGCCAGCTGAGCGGCGCAACGCTGGCCGGGTCGAGCGCGAGCAGCGAGTGCAGGAACGTCGTGCCGCTGCGCGGCAGGCCGGTGATGAAGATCGGCCGGCCGATGGAACGCGCGAGAATGCCCGGATCCTCCTCCTCGGCCTGATCCATGCGCAGCACGTTGTGCATGCAGCGCAGCAGGTCGAAGCGCGCGGCCATGTGCCCGAACACTCCGAGGTGGGCCTGCGCCTCGAGCGCCTCGAGCAACCGGTCGAGCGCGCCGCGAAAGCTCTCATCCGCGAATCGCTCCCGGCCGGCAAGACGCAACGCGGTCGCGATCAGCTCATCCGCCTCGAGCGGCCAGCGCCGTCGCAGCGCCACCAGTGCCATCCGTTGAATGATGCGCATGCGTCTCTCGCCTCCTATCCGACCGCAACGGTCCCTGGCGCCCCGCCCGGGCGCGCAGACCGTCATCGCGCATCCAACGCGTGCGCCTGGGAGAGAACGGAAGATCGGCGCGCCGACGTCCGCCCACGCAGCGGCTGCATGCCCGTGACCCGCTGCCCCCGCCGCCATCGGTGGGAACATGCGCGCTTGCCGCCCAGACCGTGCGTTGCCTGCGCCCATGCTGTGCCGGCCCGCGCAACCGGCTGATCAAACCTGGCGTTCTGGTGCGCACGGTCGAGTGCGGCGCCCGCGTACCCGCGCACGGTGAGGCCCGGGGGCCGGCAGCGAAATACGTAATTTCCCGCACCGGCGGCGCACCGCGGCGCCGCCGGGGACGCTTATAGCGCGTGCTCGCGGGTTTCGCGGAAACTCACCTGCGGCCAGCGCTCGAGCGTCAGTTCCAAGTT